>JANQLP010000050.1 GCA_028280515.1 Hyphomicrobiales bacterium | reverse complement strand
AGTCCGACTTTTCCGTGACCAAGACAGTTGCGTCCCGCCTCAATCGGCGGGGCTTTGGCTCGCTCATCCTGCCGCCCCCTTTCCGGGGAAAGGCGTGGCAGGGGGAATGGAGTCCACAACAAAGGAGAACCCCCATGCAACTGCAACACATTCAACTTGAGAAGCTGAAAGACGCCGCCATCAACATGCGCCATGCCAAGGCCGCACCGGACGTTTCGGACATCCTGCCGAGCGTGAAGGCGCGCGGCGTGCTGGTGCCGCTCATCGTGCGGCCCAATGGCGACGGCGAGAGCTTCGAGATCGTCGCCGGGCGGCGGCGCTACTTCGCGGCCAAGGCTGTCGCGGAGGACGGCGGTGCGGTCGAGCCGCTCCCCTGCGCGGTCATGGAATCGGGTGACGACGCGGCGGCACTTGAAGCCTCCATGATCGAGAACCTCGCCCGGCTCGACCCGGACGAGATGATCCAGTACGAGACCTTCGTGCGGCTGAGCAAGGCAGGCAAGTCCGTCGAAGACATCGCCGCGACGTTCGGCATCACCGAGCTCGCGGTCAAACGCCGTCTCGCTCTGGGCGAGCTTCTGCCCAAAATCAGGCAAGCCTACCGTAACGAGGACATCGACGCCGAAACCGTCCGCCATCTGACGATGGCCACCAAGCGTCAGCAACGCGACTGGCTCAAGCTGTTCGCCGACCCGGAGGCGTATGCGCCGCGCGGTTATCAGCTCAAGCAATGGCTGTTCGGCGGGCAGCAGGTTTCGACCGAGGTCGCGCTGTTTCCGCTCGAAGCCTACAAGGGCCAGATCGTTGCCGATCTGTTCGGCGAAAGAGGCTATTTCGCCGACGCCGACCGGTTCTGGGTCTTGCAGAACGAAGCCATCGCCGCCAAGCGCGATGCACTTCTCGAGGACGGGTGGTCAGAGGTCGAAATCCTTGAGCCAGGCCAGCGCTTCTATGCCTTCGAGCATGAAAAAACCCCCAGGAAAGACGGCGGGCGGGTCTATATCACCGTCTCCCACGGCGGGGAGGTCGAAATCCATGAGGGCTGGCTGACGGCCAGGGAGGCGAAGGCCAAGCGCCGCGCCAAAGCGTCAAAAGACGACCCGGCCACAGAAGAAAAGCCAAACCGCCCCGAACTGACCAATCCGGCGCAGAACTATATCGAGCTTCACCGCCACGCCGCCGTACGCCATGCGCTGTTGAGCCATCTGGGCATTGCTCTGCGGGTTATGGTGGCGCATGCCATCGGCGGGTCGGCGCTCTGGCAGACGCGACCCGATCCACAAACCACGCGCAAAGAGGACACTGCGGAAAGTATCGCGACGTCCAGGGCCGAGACGGCGCTGGCCAAGGAACGCAAGTCGGTCCTCAAGCTGCTGGGCCTTCCCGTTCACGACCAGACGATAGTCCGCTCGAACGGCGATGACGGTCGTGTGGTCGGGTTGTTCGTGGCACTCCTGAAGCTCTCCGACGCCGACGTGATGCGGGTGCTCGGCCTCGTCATGGCCGAGACCCTGCAGGCCGGAACCGCCGTGGTCGAAGCGCTGGGCACCCATCTCAAGGTGGATATGCGCGATTATTGGCAGGTCGACGACGCCTTCTTCGGTCTCCTTCGCGACAAGGCAGCCGTCAATGCCATGGTCCGACATATCGGCGGAAAGGCCGTCGCCGACGCCAATGTCAGCGCCACGGCCAAGGTGCAGAAGAAGATCGTCCGGGACTTCATCACCGGCGATGGCCGCAAGCAAGTCAAAGACTGGCTGCCGCGCTACATGGAGTTCCCGTTCAGGGCCTATACCAAGGGCGGTGGCGGACGGCTCACGGACAACACGGCCCGCACAAGATCGCTCATTTCCTGAACCCGATGGCTACCGGTAGCGGTCCTCTCACGTAAAAGGGGAGGGCCGCTTTCGGTCTTCGTACAGCTTGTCTGCTCATGAGCGGAATAGCCAGCGTGATCTTCGGAACCGTGGGTCCGGGCTCAGTGGTGGATCAACCGATTTAAATTCTGTAGGTCGCAGGTTCGATCTCCCACGAGGCTCACGATTATCTGCGATCGTTTGTCAGAAAGAACTGAGAACGTTTGCCTTCCAGTCTTTGTGTGAAATCAAAAGTGGGGTCGCGGTTTTGCGAGTTGGCAGTCATATTCATCGTCTGACTTGACGCAGATGCTGTGAGGGGATGAGGATTCGGAGACCTGGATGAACGGAACGCCAAGGGAACCATTTCAATTGGCCAAACCTATCCCCTCTGAAAAGATGTGCATTGTCCATATCGGTGAGAAGAAGGACCCGGCATGAACATGGACTTGTTCAAGGATCACGATGGTGCGATGTGGGTTTTCAGCGAGTGCGGCCGTTATCTCATCGACATGAACAGCAGGCCGGCCCGCCGCATCCGGATTTCGCGCGATACGCGGAAGATTGACGACGCTGTTTCCAAGCCGGCAAACACTTCAAAGCCCAGCTTCTCATAGAAGGCGCGCGACGCGGCCAGATATTTGACCGCAAGACTCACCGACAAATTGCCCAGGTCGATTTGTCCGTCTCTCCGTTTTCAGCGTTCGCGCAATGCTGCCTGTTTGCGCACGAAAGCGGAAGTGAAGATGTTCGGCCAAGCTGCAGAGTCGTCAGCGTCTCTCTTTGCTGGTCCTCGCATCCTGATGCTCAGGTGCCATTTCACCGGACTGCAGTTCGTCGATAATCTCCAGCATCTCGACCAGTCTATCTCGGGCATCGACAAGCAGCTTGCCTGCCAGGATATCCTCTCTGCCAGCCATAAGAAGCAGAGCTTCCAATACCTCGTCGGTGTGTCGGACAAGCTGAATCAGGTTTTCACCATTCGGGCCATTCTTGCCCTCAAACCAGTTCTTCACCGTGCGCTCGCCGGCACCTGTATGAGACATCACCGTTTTGATCGCCGCGCCGGTTCCGCCGAATGCCTGATGCAATGTCTCGGCGATCATTGACCTGAATGCGAAGCCTCCCGAACTCGCAACGGCGCCAGACGAATTTCGAAACTGCTTTCCGGAATCGGGCCGAATTTTTCGGCCCCTTTTGCGTAACGACATTCCAGTTCTCCGTACCTATGGTTTGGTCGTGTGGAGAAAACCACGGTCCAACCACACATCAATT
>JANQLP010000049.1 GCA_028280515.1 Hyphomicrobiales bacterium | reverse complement strand
AGTCCGACTTTTCCGTGACCAAGACAGTTGCGTCCCGCCTCAATCGGCGGGGCTTTGGCTCGCTCATCCTGCCGCCCCCTTTCCGGGGAAAGGCGTGGCGGGGGAAATGGAGCCAACAACAAAGGAGAACCCCCATGCAGCTGCAACACATTGAACTTGAGAAGCTGAAAGACGCCGCCATCAACATGCGCCATGCCAAGGCCGTACCGGACGTTTCGGACATCCTGCCGAGCATTCGGACGCGTGGTGTGCTGGTGCCGCTCATCGTGCGGCCCAATGGCGACGGCGAGAGCTTCGAGATCGTCGCCGGACGGCGGCGCTACTTCGCAGCCAAGGCTGTCGCGGAGTACGGCGGTGCGGTCGAGCCGCTTCCCTGCGCCGTCATGGACCCGGGCGACGACGCAGCGGCGCTCGAAACCTCCATGATCGAAAATCTCGCGCGGCTCGACCCGGACGAAATGACCCAGTACGAGACCTTCGTGCGGCTGAGCAAGGCAGGCAAGTCCGTCGCCGACATCGCCGCGACCTTCGGCATCACCGAGCTTGCGGTCAAACGCCGTCTCGCTCTGGGCGAACTCCTGCCCAAAATCAGGCAAGCCTATCGCAACGAGGACATCGACGCCGAAACCGTCCGCCACCTGACGATGGCAACCAAGCGCCAGCAGCGCGACTGGCTCAACCTGTTCAGCGACCCGGAAGCGTATGCGCCGCGCGGCTATCAGCTCAAGCAATGGCTGTTCGGCGGCCAGCAGATTTCAACCGAAGTCGCGCTGTTTCCGCTGGACGCCTACAAGGGCCAGATCGTCGCCGATCTGTTCGGCGAGCGAGGCTATTTCGCTGACGCCGACCGGTTCTGGGCCTTGCAGAACGAAGCCATCGCCGCCAAGCGCGATGCGCTTCTCGAGGAAGGGTGGTCAGAGGTCGAGCTCCTCGAACCGGGCGAGCGCTTCTACGCCTTCGAGCATGAAAAAACACCCAGGAAAGACGGCGGGCGGGTCACCATCACCGTCTCCCACGGCGGAGAGGTCGAAATCCATGAGGGTTGGCTGACCGCCAAGGAGGCGAAGGCCAGACGCCGCGCCAAAGCATCAAAGGACGCCCCGGCCACAGAAGAAATGCCAAACCGCCCCGAACTGACCAACCCGGTGCAGAACTATATCGAGCTTCACCGTCACGCCGCCGTCCGCCACGCCATGCTCAGCCATCCGGGCGTCGCGTTGCGGGTTATGGTGGCTCATGCCATCGGCGGGTCGGCGCTCTGGCAGACGCGACCCGATCCACAGACCACGCGCAAAGAGGACACCGCGACAAGCATAGCGAAGTCCAGGGCCGAGATGGCGCTGGCCAAGGAACGCAAGGCGGTCCTCAAGCTGCTGGGGCTTTCCGCTCAGGACCAGACGATAGTCCGCTCGAACGGCGACGACGCCCGCGCGGTCAAGTTGTTCGTGGCTCTCCTGAAGCTCTCCGACGACGATGTGATGCGGGTGCTTGGTCTCGTTATGGCCGAAACCCTGCAGGCGGGAACGGCAGTGGTCGAGGCGCTGGGAACCCATCTCAGGGTCGATATGCGCGATTATTGGCAGGCCGACGACGCTTTCTTCGACCTGCTTCGCGACAAGGCGGCGGTCAATGCGATGGTCCGTCATATCGGCGGCAAGGCCGTCGCCGACGCCAATGTCAGCGCCACGGCCAAGGTGCAGAAGAAGATCGTCCGGGACTTCATCACCGGCGATGGCCGCAAGCAAGTCAAAGGCTGGCTGCCACGCTACATGGAGTTCCCGTTCAGGGCCTACACCAAGGGCGGCGGCGGACGGCTCACCGACAACACGGCCCGCACAAAATCGCTCATTTCCTGAACCCGGTGGCTACCGGGAGCGGCCCTCTCACCCGAAGGGAGGGCCGCTTTCGGTCTTCGGCCAGCTTGTCCACTCATGAGCGGAATAGCCAGCGTGATTTTGGCCCTTGTGGGTCCGGGCTCAGTTGGTCGAGCAACTGATTTCAATTCCGTAGGTCGCAGGTTCGATCTCCCACGAGGCTCACCATTATCTTCGATCGCTTGTCCGATAGAATTGAGAACCTTTACCTTCCAGTTTTTGCGTGAGGTCACAAGCGGGGTCGCGATTTTGCGAATTGGCAGTCATATTCAGTGTCTGACATGGCGCAGATGCTGTGAGGGGATGAGGATTCCGAGACCTGGATGAACGGAACGCCAAGGGAACCATTTCAATTGGCCCAACCTATCTCCTCTGAAAAGATGTGCATTGTTCATATCGGTGAGAAGAAGGACGCGGCATGAACATGGACTTGTTCAAGGATCAGGATGGTGCGATGTGGGTTGTCAGCGAATGCGGCCGCTATCTCATCGACATGAACAGCAGGCCGGCCCGCCGTATCCGGATTTCGTGGGATACTCGGAAGGTTGACGAAGCCGTTTCCAAGCCGGCAAACACTTAAAAGCCCAGCTTCTCATAAGACATGCGCGACGCGGCCAGATATTTGACCGCAAGACTCACCGACAAATTGCCCAGGTCGATTTGTCCGTCTCTCCGTTTTGAGCGTGCGCGCAATGCTGCCTGTTTGCGCACGACAGCGGAAGGGAGACGTTCGGCCGGTCGGAGCGCGCTCGGTGATGGCCAACGATCATCAGCGTACTATTCAGCGCAGATTTGCCGTGACCAACGGCTTTGGAGCGACTGTCCAGCGAACATCTGATTGTGTGGTTCGTGCGCCACGCCGCAATATGGTCAGCGTCTCTCTTTGCTGGTCCTCACATCCTGATGCTCAGGTGCCATTTCGCCGGACTGCAGTTCATCGATAATCTCCAACATCTCGACGAGTCTATCTCGGGCATCGACAAGCAGCTTGCCTGCAAGGATATCCTCTCTGCCAGCCATAAGAAGCAACGCTTCCAATACCTCGTCGGTGTGTCGGACAAGCTCGATCAGGTTTTCACCATTTGGCCCATTTTTTCCCTCAAACCAGTTCTTCACCGTGCGCTCGCCGGCACCTGTATGAGACATCACCGTCTTGATCGCCGCGCCGGTTCCGCCGAATGCCCGATGCAATGTCTCGGCGATCATTGACCTGAATGCGAAGCCTCCCGAGCTTGCAACGGCGCCAGACGAATTTCGAAACTGCTTTCCGGAATCAGGCCGAATTTTTCGGCCCCTTTTGCGTAACGACATTCCAGTTCTCCGTACCTATGGTTTGGTCGTGTGGAGAAAACCACGGTCCAACCACACATCAATT
>JANQLP010000038.1 GCA_028280515.1 Hyphomicrobiales bacterium | reverse complement strand
ATCCGGCGCTGGTTGACTGGTTCCTGCGCTTCGGCGAACGTGCGAGCGCTCATGCCACCCGCCACCCTTTGGAAACCTGACACGGGGAAACAGACGATATGTCCGAACCATCCTTCCGCATGATCGACGGGGCGCCGCAGCCTGTCGCGCCTTTTTCGCACATCGTCGAAGTCGACGGATGGTACTTCCTGACGGGTCAGATGCCGACGCATCCCGACGACCCGGACAAACCGTTGCCAGACGGCATCGAGGCGCAGACGCGGCGCGTGATGGATAATCTCATCATCGTGCTGAACGGGGCCGGCCTCGACCTGTCCCACGTGGTGCAGGCGCGCGTCTATCTCACCCATTTCGACCGGGACTATGCGGAAATGAACGGCGCCTACCGGTCGTATTTTCCCGAAGGGCGGCTGCCGGCGCGCACCTGCGTCGGGGTCTCGGGTCTTGCCGTCGGGGCGCTGGTGGAAATCGACATGGTGGCGCGCAAGACCTGAGGTGCACGCCGCCCGGCTTCCTTGCGTCATATCAAGTCCACATCCGCACCGTTCTCTATTCTGCGGCCCCTTCGGTGGGTCCGGAACAGGAGATTGCCATGGCGAAAATCGCCATCATTGTCGGCCACGCCCGCGAAGGCTCGTTTTGCGAGGCGCTGGCGAAGGCGTATGAAGAGGGCGCCAGGGCGGGTGGGCACGAGGTCAGCCTTTTCGTGACGGCCCGAATGAAATTCGACCCGGTCCTGCACTTCGGCTATGAGAAGGAGCAGCCACTGGAGCCGGATTTGAAGGCGGCGCACGAAGCTGTCTTCGCGGCGGACCACCTCGTGTTCGTCTTCCCGCTGTGGCTCGGAACGCTGCCGGCAATCTTCAAGGGGTTTCTGGAGCGTATCCTCATTTCCGGAAACATCGCGGAAATGAAGCAGGGCAAGTTCCTGAAGCCGCTCAAAGGCAAATCGGCGCGGGTGGTCATGACCATGGGCATGCCGGGGTTCGTCTACCGGTGGTATTTCGGCGCTCATTCCCTGAAGATGCTCAAGCGGAATATCCTGAAATTCGTAGGGATTTCGCCCGTTCGCTCGACCATATTCGGATATATCGAAGGCGTGAACCAGGATTGGCGTGAAGCCTGGCTGGAACAGATGACGGCGCTCGGAAACAACGCACAATAGGAGAGGTGCTGAAGATGCTTGTAACGACGACACCATCTGTCGAGGGACGCGAAATCGTCGCTTATCTTGGCCCCGTAGCCGGCGAATGTGTGCTGGGCGCAAACATCGTCCGCGACTGGTTCGCCTCGATCCGTGACATCGTCGGCGGTCGCGCCGGCGGGTACCAGCGTGTGCTGCGCGACGGGCGGCATATGGCGACCGACGACATGATTGAGGAGGCGCGGGAACTCGGCGCCGACGCGGTCGTCGGCGTTGATATCGACTATGAGAGCCTTGGTGAGACCAACTCCATGCTGATGGTGTCATGCAACGGTACGGCGGTGAAACTGCGCTGAGCCGCCGCCGCGACAGATTGCCGTTGAAAGCGCATCACGTGCGCATTGACATCTGCGCCGCACTGGCAGCTTATTAGGGCAGATACGGCTAAAATCCCCAAACCGTGGCAGGACCTGCATATGAGCTTGGCGACCGTAGAAACCGACAGTCCGCACCCGGCGCAACTGACAGGCCGTGGTGAGGAGGTGCTCGATCACGTGGTTGCGTCCATCGACGCGTGCGATCCGCACGACGAGCCGTTCAGCCATTGCTATTTCGAGAACGTCTTTCCGGAGGACTTCTACGCGGAGATCCTGGAGCGCCTTCCAAGCCCGGAGGAGTACCACGCGCTGAACCTGAAAGCCTGGTCGCGGGCCAATGGCGAGAGCACGCGCGACCGCATGTTCCTGTCGAAAGAGGGCCTGGAGCCGCTTGCCGACGACCAGCGCGATTTCTGGACGACAGTGACAAATGTGATCCTGTCGGAAGAGATCAAGCGGACGATCTTTGCCAAGCTGTGGAAGGACATCGCATACCGGTTCAAGATCGAGCGGGACGAGGTCCCCAATCTCGCCGGCTATCCGCGCGGCGTGCTGTTCCGGGACACGGACGAATACCGGATCAAGCCGCATCCGGACGGGGAGAGCCGTATCGTCACCATGATGTACTACCTGCCGCGCGACATGAGCCAGGAATCGCTTGGAACCTCGCTGTACGTCAAAAATCCGATCCACAAGCGGCTGTTCGGCGACAAGTTCGAGGAGGTGAAGCGCTTCCCGTACCGTCCCAACAGCGGCATGGCCTTCGTCATCAACCGTCTTCCGGAGAAGACGAGTTGGCACGGGCGCGAGCTTATTCCGGCGGGATCGGGTGTTCGCAATTCGATCCTGACCCAGTTCCGGACCGATGCCGACGGTCAGGACTACTGACGCTCTTTTGCGTTGGTCGCGAAGCGGTGATCGTTTCCCACAGGCATAAGTTCATCTATCTGAAGACCATCAAGACCGCGAGCTCCAGCATGGAGATTGCGCTGTCGCAGTTGCTCGGACCGGACGACATCATCACGCCTGCGCGGCCGGACCTGGAGAGTCAGCGCGAGCAGGGCGTGGGCGGCCAGAATTACCGGCTCGACCATCCCGATGTGCCGAAACGCCCGCTGTGGCGGCGCGTGCTTGGCCGGCCGGAGCGCTACTACCACCCGACCGTCGGCTACTATGAGCACATGCCCGGCTGGCGTGTGCGCAAATATGTGGGCGAGGAAGTCTGGAGCAGCTATTACAAGTTCGCCTTTGAACGGAACCCGTGGGATCGGCAGGTCTCGTTCTATTTTTACAAGACCAGGGGTAAGGATAAACCGCAGAGCTTCGAGCAGTTTCTCAAGCGCAAGGAAAAGGCCTATGTCGGAAACTACGACATTTACGCGATTGACGGGGAAATCGCGGTTGATTTCGTCGGGCTCTACGAAGATGTCGATAATGACTTTCAGAAAGCCTTGCAAGGCATTGGAATAAAAGAAAAAATATCTCTGCCGAAGGCGAATGTCTCGAAAAAGAAGGATGGCGCGACTTATAGGCAATTCTTCACCGACCAGACGCGCGATATGATCGCCGACTGGTATGCGCCGGAGATTGCGAAATTCGGCTACAAGTTCTAGCGCCATAGGCTACAACGGGCGGGACAATTCCAGTCGCGTTGGATTAACAGGGGGACGGCGCACGGCTCATGTTTAAGAAAATCCTGATCGCCAACCGCGGTGAAATTGCCTGCCGCGTCATCAAGACCGCCCGCAAGATGGGCATCAAGACGGTTGCCGTGTATTCGGAAGCCGATCGCGATGCCGTGCATGTCGAGATGGCCGACGAGGCCGTTCTGATCGGCCCGCCGCCGGCCGCGGAATCCTATCTCGTCATCAAGAACATCGTGGCCGCCGCCAAGGAAACGGGCGCCGAGGCCATTCACCCCGGTTACGGGTTTCTGTCGGAAAATGCCGAGTTCGCGCGGGCGT
>JANQLP010000027.1 GCA_028280515.1 Hyphomicrobiales bacterium | reverse complement strand
GGCCGGAGCTCGCACAACCGATCACGTTCCGCTCGTTGCCGCACACGTCAGCGAGCGCAGCCCTTCGGCCCTTCCTCTTCACAAGTGGCGACAAGCCAGGGCTTGGCCCGGTTGACTGTTACGGTCGGTTTGCCGTCGCGATCCGACTGGGCGGTCAGACGCCACTATCCTCATCTCCCTGCCGACGGAGTAGAGCGATGGCAGGCCACGTCTATCTGATCGACGACGATGTCGGTTTCCGGCGGTCGCTGGCCGAAATCATGGCGTCCATCGGCTTCGTTCACTACGAATGGGACTCGCCGGAACAGTTCATGGCGCTTGAAGAGCTAAAGCGCCCCGGCTGCGTCGTGATCGACTACCGGTTGCCGACCCTTTCCGGCCTTGAGGTGCTGAAGTCGATCCGCGTCCGTTCGTCGATTCCGGTGGTCCTCATCAGCGCCTATGCCGATGTTCGTCTCGCCGTCACCGCAATGCAATCGGGGGCCGCGTCGGTTTTCGAGAAGCCGCTCGACGATAACGAGTTTCTTGGCTTTATCGAGCGGCTGTGTTTCGAGGATCGGGCGCGCACCAAGAAGCGCGACGAGTGTCGCGCCATCCGCAACATGATCGCCAAGCTGTCGGATCCAGAGCGTCAGGTCCTGAATCTGATGCTGGAGGGGCAGCCCAACAAGGTGATTGCCGGCCGGCTCGACAAAAGCGTCAAGGCGGTCGAGCGCAACCGCCAGAACGTGGTTGCCAAGCTTGAATGCAGGACGGCGCACGAAGTGCTGCTCAAGGTGGCCCGCTGTCCGATGATGTCGTCGTCGCCGCTGACCTGCGGCGGTACCAAGTGCCCCTTCTCCAGGTGGGCGGTGAGGTCAATAAACCCGGCCTATCGCCCACATGCTCATCCCTCCGCCTTGGACGACTTCTCCGAGGCGGTGGCTCTCGGCTGATGGGGCAGGCGATGGGCTGGTTCATGTGTCGCTGGTCGATTCGTTTGGCGGAGATGCGCGGCAAGGGCGCTGCAGTGGCAACAACAAGCGTCGCCGTGAATCGACATTGCGCCATCATGAAGAGAGAAAACTCATGAGAACGCAACCACCTGCAAGCGGGATATCCCTCGGAGACTACGGGATATCCCGCAATCCCCGAGGGATATCCTCGGCTGCACTTTCGATTGCAGCCTGTCATTTTACGCACGTGCTCAGAAGCACTTGGAGAGCATCCAACAACAAAAGAGAGAGTAAAAAATGGCAATCGAAAAAATGAATGCATCGAGCAGTCTTGCCGAGGTGGTTGACCGCATCCTGGATAAAGGCGTCGTGGTCGACGCATGGGCGCGGGTCTCCCTGGTCGGTATTGAGCTGCTCGCTGTGGAGGCCCGCGTGGTCGTTGCCGGCGTCGACACCTACCTCAAATACGCCGAAGCCGTCGGTTTGACCGCAGGCGCGCAAGCGGCCTGATCGGGGTCTCTAAGGGAGCCGTGCCCTCACGGGCACGGCTCTCGTTCCGGTGTTGACGAGAAATCCGCAGTAAGAGGTAACGGAATGACCCTTTCCAGCGAAATGACACGGCTTGCAGCAGACCTTGAAGCGTCACAGGCCGATCGCCTGGCGGCGGTGGCCGCTATTGCGCCTGCCGTGCAGAGCGATCTGGAGCGAGGCCGCGCCGCGTTGAACAGCACCATGAAGGAGTTGATGAGCACCATCGACGCCGATCTCAAAGGCATCTTCAGCCAGGCTGCCATCACGCGCGGCAGGGCGCGGGACCTAATCGACCGGTTCACTGGTGAGCGTAAAGACAGCGCCGAGAGGCTGCGCACCAAGTTGGGTGACCATATGTCCAATCTCGAATCTTCCGTCCAGACACTGCTTAACGAATACGCCACAGCGCGCGGTGTGATGGGCGCCCGAGAAGCCGATGCGCGCGCTCGGTACCTGGAGGGTCTTCGCACGCGCGTGAACGCACAGCTTGCCGAGGCCGGCAAGTTCGTCGATGCCCTTGCCAAGGACAGAGAGGGGGCGGGGAGAGCTTGGCATCTGCATACCCGCAACATGGAAAAGATGCGGCGGGGCGGCTACAGCAAATCAGACAGTCCGACTGCAAAAAGCACCGCACCGAAAAAGAAGGTTGTGGTACCCGAGCCGGCGAAGGAAGTCGCCGCAAAACCGGACACAGCGACCGTGGCGCCGGCCCCAACCGTGCCGAACGCCGATAAAGACCGGAACTGATGCAAACCCGCGCGGCCCTGCCATCGTGCGTCGGTCGCGCGGTTTGCTCTGGGCTGGAGGAAGGCGCAGCGGGACGGTCAGCAGCGCGGACGGCGCGAGATCGTGACCATGCTGTTGAATGAGAGGTAGGGATGACGGCGAACACAGTCGAGGCGAGCAATTCCAACGGGTCGACCACCCTGTTGCCACGCGCGCGCGGCGATTTCGTGCAGACCGACGGTGTCAAGACGGTCACGAAACGGGCGCTTGCTTATCTTAGGGCCGGTTTTTCGGTGCATTTTCGAGGGCCGGCCGGCAGCGGCAAAACGACCTTGGCATTGCATACGGCCGCGCAGCTCGGCCGTCCCGCCGTCATGATTACCGGAGACGAGGAAATGATGACCTCGAATCTGGTTGGCAGTCAGCATGGCTACAACTACCGCAGGGTCGTCGATCGTTTTATCCACACGGTTACGAAAGTGGAGGAGACGGCGGACAAACGGTGGGCCGATCACAGGCTTACGACCGCCTGCCGAGAGGGCTATACGCTGATTTATGATGAGTTCACCCGCTCAAGGGCCGAAGCCAACAACGTGTTGCTTGGCGTGCTGGAAGAGGGATTGCTGGTGCTTCCGGCGCAAAATCAGGACGAGCCCTATATCAAGGTCCACCCGGAATTCAGAGCGATATTCACCAGCAACCCGCAGGAATATGCCGGTGTTCACGACGCGCAGGACGCGCTCGGCGACCGGATCGTCACCATCGATATCGACCATTCCGACCGCGGGCTCGAGATCGCCGTCACCGCGGCCCGCGCCGGCCTGCCCGAGGCCAAGGCCGCACCGATCGTCGAGATGGTGCGCGAGTTCCGCGACACCGGTGAATACGATCAGACGCCGACCTTACGCACCTGCATCATGATCGCCAGGATGGTGGCGCAGGAGAAGCTGACCCCGTCCGTCGACGACCCCTACTTCGTTCAGGTGTGTCTCGATGTGTTGGGCTCGAAATCCATGTTTGCCGGCAAGGCGGAAAGCAAGCGCGCGCAGCAGCACAAGATGCTGCTCAGCCTGATAAGGCACCACTGCCCGCCTTACCGCCGTAAGCCTGTGGCCGTAGCGAAATCCCCGGTCCCGGACAAGGTGAAAGGCAAATCCGCAAGGCCGTCCAAGCCTGTGCCGGCGGCGGACGGTACCAAGCCCCGGTCCCAGCCGGGTTCGCGCAAGGAGACCGCCTATGAGTGCTGAACAAAAAAAAGAGGCAAGGGGCATTCGTAACGTCGCGACCTTGCAGACCCTGTCGTATCGGGGGCAGCCACGTGACCGCCATCAGGCCGCGAACCGGTTTGCCCGGTTGGAGAACGAGCGGGCCCGTTTGGAGCGCGAATACACCATGTGGGAGACGCGCAAGACGGCGACGCTCGACAGGCTGGCCACGGTCCTGGAGGAGATTGAAGCGCTGCGCCCTTTGCTGATGGATGCGCCGGCGAAACAGCCGGTCCATCGCCAGGGGCGCGGTCGCGCGCGCGCCCGCGCCACGACGGAGGTCGCCAGCCCGTCGCGGCCGCCCAATCGCAACCTGGCCATCGAGTATTAGACAGCCGTCACGGAGATCGAGATGCCCAAGAAACGAAAGACGACATCGCCGGAAGAAAGCGGGGTCGATCTCGATCTGGGCGGCATGTTTCGTGGCCTAACCGACTTTGTCGAGGCCGTGGGCAAGCTTGCTGAGGCCGGGGGGGACCCCGTCGAGCGCCGGGGCGAGTTCCGGGTTAAAGGGCTCGGTGACGAGGCGCGAGGCGTCTACGGATTCAGCATCCGCAGCGGGATCGCCGGTGGCAAGCCGCGGGTCGAACCGTTCGGCAATGTTCACACCAGCGATGACGGGCTGGTGGTTGATGACGTGCGCGAACCGCTCGTCGATGTCTTCGAGGAAGATGAAGAGATCGTCATCACCGCGGAGCTTCCGGGGGTTGCTGAGGAGGCCATCTCGGTACGTTTCGATGGCGATGTGGTGGTCATCGAGACGTCGGGCGACCGACGCTACGCCAAGGAGACGTTGCTGCCGACGCCGGTCGGTGACGATGCCGACATCCAACAGTCCTACAACAACGGTGTGCTGGAGATACGCGTGCGAAAAGGGCCGCAGCAATGACGGCACCCGCGGGCGATCGGGGAGAGTATCTCTACGCCGTCTATGAAGGATCGCAGCCCCGCCACTTCAAGGTTCAGGGGATCGGCGAACGCGGCGATAGCGTGCACACGATCCATCACGGACGCCTGGCCGCCGTGGTCAGCGCTTCGCCGATCGTCGAATACGACAACAGTCGTCGCAACATGATGGCACACACCCTGGTCTTAGAAGAGGTGATGGAGGAGTTTGATATTCTGCCGGTGCGTTTCGGTACGGTCGCGCCGAGCGCGGAGGCGGTCGAAAACCTGTTGCTGGCGCGGCGCTACGACGAACTCACGCAATTGCTTGGCCAGATGCGAAACCGTGTCGAGCTTGGCCTGAAGGCCTTCTGGTACGAGGGCGTCGCTTTCAAGGAAATCGCCGAGGAAGACGAGAAGGTTCGCAAGTTGCGCGATGCCCTGGAAGGCCGGTCGCTCGACGAGACCTACTACGAACGGATCCGGCTGGGCGAAGCGGTGGAAAAGGCAATGAGAGACAAGCGGGCGCACGACGAGGAGATGATCCTGTCGCGCATACGACCGTTCGTGCACAAGACCCGCACCAACAAGATCATCAGCGACCGCATGGTTCTCAACGCCGCGTTCCTCGTCGACGCGGCGAAGGAGGCGGATGTCGATGCCGTGGTGCAGGCGCTTGACGAGGAATGCGCCGACCGATTGATGTTCAAATATGTCGGGCCCGTTCCGCCCTACAACTTCGTCGACATCACCGTCAATTGGCAAGTGGAGGAGGCCCTATGAGCTTGAGCCTGATAGGGCGTCTTCTCGCCGCTCCGGTTTCGGAACCGATCAGGGGCGTCATCGGGCTAGCCCGGTTGATCGAGGGGCAGGTCGTGGCCGAGATCTACGACGAAGACAAGATACGCGGCGCGCTGGCCGAACTGGAGCTGAAACTGGATCTCGAGGAGATCGATCTCGCGGAGTATGAGGCGCAGGAGGAGATCCTTCTGCAACGCTTGAACGAGATACGGGAGATGAAACGGGATGGTTAATGCAATCAAAACGGAAGAGCCGCGCCTCGCTGCCGTAGCCGAGGACACCAAGGACCTTGCTCTGGAACCGGGGTCCGCCGTGCCGGCACCTCGGTCGATGGCAAGGCGGCGTGCGATTGACCTCATCGAAGAGGCTCAAAGGCAGTTGAAGCTGATGACCGGCTATCCGATCGACAGCGTGGCGGAGTTCCGAAAGACCGACGACGGATGGGAGTTGACGGTGACCGCAGTCGAACTGGAGCGCATTCCCCCCTCGACGGATGTGTTGGCGGAATATGTCGTCGGTCTCGACAAGGAAGGCGACATTGTCGATTACCGCAGAGGCCGGCGCTACTACCGGGATCAGGTGGGCATGTCGGAGTGATGGATGCGCCTGCTGGACGGAAAATCGACCGCCCGATCGACATGTTCGGTCCGACGGTGAAACGGACCGCCGGCACCATGCCGGCAATCGACGGGGGAGCCGGGCGCGGCGGAAAGCGCGCTCGTCGGTGAAGCCCTGTAGTGGAATTGCGCGACACCGTTCGCACGCCGATCGGCGAGATCGATCTCGGTTCTGGAGGCGATGATGAACGATGGCCGCATGGAGCATTCGGTTCAAGCCGTCGCGCTTGCCGATATTCTCGACCGGGTACTCGACAAGGGTGTGGTCATCGCCGGCGACGTCATGGTTTCGCTCGTCGGCGTGGAGCTTCTCAATATCCGGCTGCGACTGCTGATCGCCTCCGTCGACAAGGCGGTAGAGATGGGCATCAACTGGTGGGAGCACGATCCCTACCTGTCGACGCGGGCCTCGCAGTCCGAGGCCCAGAATACGGCTCTTCAGCAGCGGATTGAGCGTCTCGAAACACTGCTTGCGCAGACATCGAAAGGAGGCGAGACGTGACCGACGCTGTGACGATCGGCTCCGACGATGCGCTATGTCTCTACGCCATCGTTCCGAAGCCGGGCCCGGGCGTACCGATGACGGCAGTTGCAGATGGCATCGAACTGATCGAAGGCACACAGTTCGCCGCGATCGTCGGACGGGGTGCCGGGCTTTCGTTTGTCGGTCGCGATCGCGCCGAGCTGGCCCGCATGCTTCTGGCCCATCAGCAACTGGTCGAGCGCGTCATGACCGCGCTGCCGGTCCTGCCGGTCAAGTTCGCGACGATCGCGCCCGATCGCGCCAGCGTCGAACGCTGCCTGGAAAACGGTGCCACCGCCTTTGCCGATGCCTTTGCGGCTTTGCGTGGCAAGACCCAGTTTGAAATCCTCGTTACTTGGGATCTGGACGCGGTGTTCGCGCAGATTGCCCTGGATCCAAGGGTCGTCGATTTCAAGCAGGCGCTGGCCTCGAAAACCGACGGGGCTCCGTCAAAGGAGGCCGGTGTGCAGTTGGGAACGCTGGTCAAACAGATCTTCGAACGCCGCCGTGCCGATCTCGGTCGGTCCCTTTCAAAGGAACTGAGCGCGGTGGCGGTCGATTGCGTTCACAACGCGCTGCTGGACGACAGGATGGTTTTGAACTTGGCCCTGCTGATCGATGCCGAGGCGGTGGACGTTCTCGATACCTGCCTGGAGACGTTGGACGCGGCCAATGACGGAAGGCTGGCCTTCCGTCGTATCGGACCGCTGCCGCCGTACAGCTTCGCCAACGTCGAGGTGTGTTTCCTGCAGGCAGGCGACATCGCGCGGGCGCGCGAACTGCTCGCGCTCGAGACCGTCGACGACGCGGAGACGCTGCGTTTTGCTTATCGTCGCCGTGTCAAACAGGTACACCCCGACAGCGCGTCCGACGGCGGGGGTGGCGAGCACATGGGCGATCTGAAGTGCGCTTACGAGACGCTGTCATCCTATGTCGAAGCCGGTGGGCCGGTGATCGTCTCGGTGCGTCGCCAGCAATCGCCGGTCGCCGGCTGTCCGACCTAGGGACATGTCTGTCATGTCGGACAAGCCGTCAGGGGTGTATGTCTATGGGCTGGTCGGTGGCACCGGTGCTCCGGCGCTCGATGAAGAACGTGGGGCCGTCGTCGCGGCGACCCTGGCACCGCCGCGATTGCTGTCTTGCGGTGACCTGACGGCGATCGCCAGCGATCTGATTGTGCTCGGCGATACCGCGCTCGATGCGGTGATGCAGGACAGCCGGCAAGCCGAGGCGCTGGTGCTCTATCATCACGCGGTTCTGCGTGCGTTTGTTGGCGAAGATACGGTGGTGCCATTTCGGTTCGGCACGTTGTTTCATGACGACGGGGCCGTTGCGGGGGCGCTGGACCGCAGCAGAGACGGGCTGCTTGAGACCATGCGCCGGGTGAACGACGCGATCGAATGGGGCGTCAAGGTTTTTGTCTCGCGCGATCGGCTTGGTCGCAGGATTGAGGAGGAAACCTCCGCCATCGCCGAACTCAAAGCGGAGATGGCCCGCGCGCGAAAGGGAACGGCCTTTATCCTCAAGCGGCGGCTGCAGCGTCTTATCGAGGAAGAGAGCGAACAGGCCATCGTCGGGTGCCTTGGCACGATAACGGACCATCTGAGCCGTCGAGCGCGGGAGTCCGCTCGGTGCCGTCTCCAGCCGGCGGAAATGCACGGCCGAGATGACGAGATGGTGCTGCATATGGCCTGCCTGGTCGACCGAGGTATGGAGCTGGATTTCTTTACGCTGATCGACGATCTGCGCGAGGCCTATTCCGGCTTTGGCTTCGAATTCGACATTACGGGCCCCTGGCCGCCCTACAGCTTCTCCGACTGCCGGCTGGAAGGGGACGAAGATGCCGCTTGAAACAGGGGGCGGACAGGACTTGGCGCTCTCCGACCTTTTGGATCGTGCCCTTGACAAGGGCGTCGTCCTTTGGGGTGAGGCAACGGTCTCGCTCGCCGGGGTCGATCTCGTCTATGTCGGACTGAAGGTGCTGATCGGATCGGTGGACGCCGTGCAACGCATGCGCGGCGCGGCGCCCGGCGGCTTGCCGGCGGCAGAGGCGGACGAAACAGCGTGAGCATGCTGCATGTCTACGCAATCGTCGACGGCGATGCCATCCGCGGCGCCGTTCCGCTGGGCCAT
Organism: Hyphomicrobiales bacterium; assembly: GCA_028280515.1. Taxonomy (GTDB): domain Bacteria; phylum Pseudomonadota; class Alphaproteobacteria; order Rhizobiales; family Methyloligellaceae; genus UBA2767. The sequence goes on along the minus strand of JANQLP010000027.1, from coordinate 11,208 downwards.
GATGGGCAGCCGGTTGCGGCCTTTCCGGCAGATGGCTTTGCGGCGGTTGTCGGCGCGGCGAAGTCAGGCGGAACGATGCCGACGGTCGAGGATGTCTGGCATCACGACGCAATCCTGGGCGCCCTGATGGCGGAGCATGTCGTGGTACCGCTTCGCTTCGGCACCCTGTGCGATCAAGCCGAATTGAGCGGACTGTTGCGCGAACGTCGGCGGCGGACGTGGCGCGATCTCGACCGGGTGCGCGGCCGGGTGGAACTGGCCTTGCGCCTGTCGAAAACGGTGGACGAAAAGCTGGCGCCTGAACCGACCCGGACGGCGGCAACCGATGCTCAGACCCAGCCCGGGACGGCCTATCTGATGGCGCGCATGGCCTGCCGCCATCAAGCGCCGGCGGCAGGCGATACCGCGATTCGCGATATCCGGGACCGGATCGACCGGCTGGCCGTTGCGACGGCGTGGGATGACGGCGCGTGGCCCGTTAAGGCCTCCTGTTTGATTGCACGGTCGGCGGTCCCGGGCTTCATCGACGCGGCAGAGAGGCTGGTTGAGCGGTATCCGCATATCGGCATGAGCTGTACCGGCCCGTGGGCGCCCTATTCCTTTGTCGGAGCCTTCGGCGCGCACGAGGGAACGCCGTGACCGAAGCGATCCGGCCGGATCGGGAAGGGGCGGAGAAGGTGCTGGTCGGCAATGGCGGTGACGCGATGCAGGATCGGGACCGCGCCGACACAATGGCGGTTGCTCCGGATCTGCGGCTGCAGACCGACCCGGACAGCGCCGCCGACGATCTGGTCAAGCTCGTGCTGGCATTGGTCGAAACCGTGCGCCAGCTTATGGAACGCCAGGCGATCCGCCGGGTCGAGAACGGCCGTCTGTCGGACGAAGAAATCGAACGCGTCGGTCTGACATTGATGCGTCTGGAGGACCGCATGGCGGAACTGAAGGCTCATTTCGGCCTGCAACAGCAAGACCTGTCGCTCAGCCTCGGCACCGTTCAGGACCTAGCGGATGTGCTGGAAGAGGAGCACGGCCCGGGCCGTCGTGATCGATAGTCGGATGGCGTGTCATGGTGGATGAGAAACGGACCGGGGAACCGCAGGGTTCCGGTATCGACGGCGTCGACCTGCGGGTGGCTGAGGCCAATCAGAAGGACATCGGCCGAGCCATCGCGCGCATCGATCCGGACGCAATGGCGCGGCTTGGGGTCAAGCAGGGCGACGTGCTGCGCCTCGCCGGGGCCAGGCAGAGCGTCGCCAAGGTAATGGTGACCTTTCCCGAGCAGCGCGGCAAGGGCATCGTCCAGATCGATGGTCTGACCCGCTACAACGCCGGTGTCGGCCTCGACGAAAAGCTGTCGCTGCGGCGCATCGGCTGGAAACCTGCCGGAAAGCTCGAACTGGTGCCGCTGGGCGCACAGGGGGCGGGTGGACGGCAGGGCCGGTTCATCGGCCATTTGCTCGAAGGCCTTGCGCTCACCGAGGGGGACCGGGTCAGAGCTACGCTGATCGGGTCGAGAAGCCGCGATTTCTCGGTGCTGCGCACCGTGCCCAAGGGGCCGGTGGTGATCCAAGGATCGACCACCATCGACATCAGGCGAAAGGCCGAGGCAGGCGCATCGGCACAACGCATCGCCTACGAGGATGTCGGCGGATTGCGGCGTGAATTGGGATCGATCCGCGAGATGATCGAGTTGCCGCTGCGCTATCCTGAGATTTTCGAGCAGCTTGGTATCGATGCGCCAAAAGGCGTTTTGATGCATGGGCCGCCGGGCTGTGGCAAGACATTGATCGCTCGCGCCGTGGCGAACGAGACCGAGGCCAAGTTCTTTACGCTCAGCGGCCCGGAGATCATGCACAAATACTATGGTGAGAGCGAAGCGCATCTCCGGCAGGTTTTCGAAGAGGCCAGCAAGGCTCCCAGCATCGTTTTTCTCGACGAGATCGACGCCATCGCGCCGAAACGTAGCGCGCTGGGCGGGGAACAGCAGGTCGAGCGCCGCGTGGTGTCGCAACTGCTCACGCTGATGGACGGGCTCGACGCCCGCGGCCAGGTCATTGTCATCGGCGCCACTAATCTGCCGGACGCGCTCGATCCAGCCCTGCGCCGACCCGGGCGCTTCGACCGTGAGATCACTATCGGTGTGCCCGACCGGACCGCGCGCAGGGAGATTCTGGAAATCCATTCGCGGGGCATGCCGCTTGCCGATGACATCGATCTCGACCGGTTGGCGCAGATTACCCATGGGTTCGTCGGCGCCGACCTACAGTCGCTGGCGCGCGAGGCGGCGATGGCGCGGCTGCGGGGCATTTTCCCGGATATCGATTTCGATCTCGATCATATCCCGGCCGACGTTCTCGATTCCCTGACGGTCGGCATGGACGATTTTCAAAAGGCGCTGGCGGTCGTCGAACCCTCGGCCATTCGCGAGGTTTTCACCGAGATCCCGGACGTGCGTTGGGAGGATGTCGGCGGTCTGGACGAGGTCAAGAAGCTGCTGGAGGAGTCGATCCAGTGGCCGCTCGCGTTTCCCGATCTGTTCGGCCGCATGCGCGTGTCGCCACCGCGCGGCATCCTGCTGAACGGGCCGCCCGGCGTCGGCAAGACGCTGGTCGCCAAGGCGCTTGCCACGGAGAGCGGCGTCAACTTTATCTCCGTCAAGGGTCCGGCGCTGGTGAGCAAATGGGTGGGCGAGACCGAGCGCGCGGTGAGGGAAATGTTTCACAAGGCCAAGCTCGCGTCGCCCTGCATCGTGTTCCTCGACGAGATCGATAGCATCGCGCCCCGCCGCGGCGGCGGCGATGCGACCGCCGTCACCGACCGCATCATCGCGCAGTTGCTGACCGAGATGGACGGTGTCGAGGAGTTGAAGGGCGTGATCGTCCTGGCCGCGACCAATCGGCGCGACCTGATCGATCCGGCGCTGCTGCGGGCGGGCCGGTTCGATTTCGTGGTCGACCTGCCGCTGCCCGGTGCCGCTGCCCGCCGACGGATTTTCGACGTCCACACGCGCGACAAGCCGTTGGCCGCCGATGTCGACCTCGATGCGCTGGCCGATGGACCAAGCGCGGGCTGGAGCGGCGCCGACATCGAGTTGCTGTGTCGCAGGGCGGCGACCGAGGCCATCCGCGAGTTCCTTGCCGACCAGCCGGGTTCGCCGGGCGATGCGGACGGACCGGTGCTCCGGCAATCACATTTCGAGGCGGTGTTGATTGGTTGACGAGAAGCCGCGCCAGTTGGTCCATGTACCCATCGTCCACAGCCAGGCGGATATGGGCTCATCCTCCGACGCCTTGCGGCAGGCCTATATCGACGAGAAGGGCGCGGAGGCATGGGAGCAGAGCCGGCGCGCCATCGCCGGCTTTTGGCGCGCGCTGGAAAGCAGGATCGGATCGCTCGACCTCGACTATTCGCGGGTGCGGCTTTACCAGGACGGCCTGCCGGTCTGCGGGTACGAGCGCAACATCGTTGAGGATTTGGCCGAGAGTGGCGGCGTCAACTACCGCATTCTTCTGCGTCTCATCGCACGGGGCGCGGTGCTGGAGGGCACCGAAGACCCGGATCTGCTGCTGAAGGAATATCAACTGCTGAAAGCCGGAATGGTGGGGGCGACAGCGGGTCGGCACGCTTCCGTTCAGGGTGCGGAGAAATTGCTCGAAGCACGCGACCGCTTTATCGCGCGACGCATCGATCAGACATTGCAGGCGGGCGAAACCGGAATGCTGTTCCTCGGCGCGCTGCATCGTGCGACCGAGATGCTGCCGCAGACGATTGGCGTCAAATCCTTGGACGCGCTTGCAGATGCCTGACCTCGGCGCCCATGGAACGGATTGGGGGGACGGATTGAGATCTCCTCATTGTGCCAGCCGGCAGGGTTTGGCGTGGCCACCAGCTCATATTGAAATCCTATAAAAATTGTAAATAACAATTAAAAATGTTATAAATAATTGTGTTATAAGATGGGATTCTAAATTCAGTCTCAGGCGAATTTTTCCCATGATTTTTGGGGCGTTAGCAACTCACGATTGGGCTCGTCTACGCGCTCTGGATCAGTGATAAACTATTGAATTCCAGAGACGATTAAGCTATTAATAATTCTCTGTCTGAAAGGGGCGTCTCCATGAAACCTAGGGTGCTGGTTTGCGTGTTAGCCACGGCGGCGAGTTTCAGCTTGGTCGCTCCTGCGTCTGGTCAGCTTCAGAGCTATGAAGACATCGCTGCGGCATGTGCCATCGGCGAAGATTGTGAAGAACTCGTCGCGTCCGCGATCAGCCAGTTACAGCAAAGCGGCCTGTCGGCCGAAGAGCTGGCAGAGCAACTCGGCCAGCTTGCCGCCGCACTTGTCGAGGTGGCGGTTGATTTGCCGCCGGCGGAGCGGGTTGCCGTTGTCGAAGCATTGACAATCGTCGCGGAGGAATCACCCGACTCATCCCAGGCTAGCGAAATTCTTGAGGTTGCAGAGGAACTGGAGTCCGAGATCCCTGATGATACTACCGAACCTATTGTCACGAGCCCCAGCTAACGTGGGCAACGGCAGTTTGCTGACTCAAGACAGTGCTCGGCCAGGAGTCTAATGAATTGACCGGCGGCTGAGCGGTCATCCTGGTCCTTCAACTCGTCCTTTCGTATGCCCGGTAAGGCAGCCTAACGGTTTCGACCCACAACAGCGTCCCAGGCAGCGGCTGCTGGTCCCATGATCCGAACAAGCGGTTTGAACGGCTCCGATCGTTTCGGAGCCAATTAGTCCGTCGACAGCTAGCGAAACGCGAGCACACGAACGACGGCATGCCGTCATCCGTTGAATTCGAAATCTGACGGCGGGAACTGAACGAGAAACTGAACGCGGCGGGTGTCCAAAAAGCCAAGGGCGCCGCGGCTACTAGACCTCCAGGCGCTCATTGGACCAACTGACATGTTCGGTAGATATCCGCAGTTCGACGATCCTTCCTTTTTCAAGATGGGCCTGGGTTGTGCGCGCATCGGGTCCATGACAGGGCCCAGCCCGGCGGAGGCAGAGGCGCTGCTCCGCCGCGCGCGCGAGCTTGGCGTCACGGTTTTCGATACGGCGCGAAGCTACGGCCAGGGCGACAGTGAACGCGTTTTGGGCCGCGTCATGAAGGGCGACCCAGACGCGTTCATCATCACCAAATTGGGTAAAATCGTGCCATTGAAGGCGCGCGTCTTGCGGCCCGTGAAATCGCTCGTGCGCAGTTTCGGGAAGCGTTCGAACCGGGTCTCTGGTGCGGTAACGCGGGCACGCGGCGGACTTTTGCCGGTGTCTTTCGAGCGTCGGGTTTTACAAAGTCAGCTCGACCACAGCCGCCGGGCCCTGGGGCGTGACACGCTGGACGCAGTGATGCTCCATAGTGTTTCCGCGGCGGTCTTGCAGCGCGGGGACGCGATGGATTTTCTCGAGGCCGCCCAGAAAGGCGGGGCGATCAATATCCTGGGCGTGTCCGTAGATGACATTGCGGCCGCCCAAGCATCGCTCGAAGATCCCAGGATCACGCTCATCCAGGCGCCGCTCTATGTGGGCGATGAAGAGATGCGAACATGGTGCCGAAAGGCGAAGCAGCGCGGCAAAATCGTTGTCGCCCGCGAGGTGTTTCGGCGCGTCGAGGGCTCTCCGCCGGACATGTCCGCCCCTGCGATGCGCGCCGTTATCGATCGAAACATGGCCGATGACGCCGTTGGCGTCTGTCTTGTGGGGACGACAAAGACCCGTCACCTGGATGAGTTGGTCGCTCTTGCGCGCCGCGCCTCTTCGTGAGCTGGTTTAGGACGCGGAGATATCGACCGTGAACATCGCCTTTGTCGGCTGCGGCTTTGTCTTTGACATCTACATGCGCACGCGCAACGCGCATCCCGAACTCTCCATCGCCGGGGTTTTTGATATTCGGCGCGACCGGCAGGATCAGGTCTGCACCTATTACGGTCTTGCGGGCTATGACAGCTACGAGGCGCTGCTCGCCGATCCAAAAGTCGACGTCGTCGTGAACCTCACGAACATCTCGTCCCACGTGCCGGTCACCCGGCAGGCGCTCGAAGCGGGAAAGCACGTCTATTCCGAAAAGCCCATCGCGACCTCCCGGGAAGAATGTGCATCGCTGTTCGATCTGGCCCGCCGAAAGCGGGTCCATTTCTCTGGGGCGCCCTGCAACATTTTCAGCGACAGCCTGCGCACGCTTTTTGCATCCGTGAAAGCGGGTCAGATCGGACAGCCGCTACTGGTCTATGCAGAGCTCGACGACAATCCCATCCACGTCATGGAGTTCGAAAAAGTGCGCAGTCCCAGCGGCGCGCCCTGGCCGCTGGTCGAGGAAATCCATGAGGGCTGCACCTACGAGCATGTGGGATATCATCTGATCTGGATTTGTGCGCTCTTGGGGCCGGCGGTGAATGTGATGGCTTTTTCCAAGGAGCTGATCGCCGACAAGTCTGATCAGACCTCCGGCTTCGTGGGAACGCCCGATTACTCGGTGGCGTGTTTGAACTTTGAAAACGGGGCCACGGCGCGGATCACCTGTTCGGTGGTGGCACCACGAGATCACAGGATGCGTGTCATCGGGCGCGACGGGGAGCTTTCGACCGAAGGCTACCGGCACTATCGCGCACCGGTGTTCCTGGAGCGTTTCACCAAGGCGACGCTAAGCGCGCGTAAGTTTCGCACTCTGCGCAACACGCCCTGGTTGGCGCGTCGGTTCGGGGTCGGCGGGCGTTCTCTACCTCTGGTGCGCAATTGGAAATCCCATGCAGTAGAGCGCCATCAACAGCCGGGCGCCTCATTGAAGACGCGCATGATCGAGTGGCTGCGGCGGCGCGAGGTCTATGCCCAGGACAAGTTCGTGGGTATCGCCGAACTCGCCCGTAGCCTTAAGACCGGTGCCCCGCCTTATCTGACGCCGGAGTTTCTTCAGCACATTAACGAACTGACGCTGATGATTCAGGGGGCGGGACCCGCCGGGGTCGCCGTGAAACCTGCCACTACCTTTGCGCCGTTGGGGGATCTGACTGGCACGTTGTCGTGATGACGCGGCACCCGGAGTGTGCGCTTGGGAGTCAAAAACATGCTTGTTATTCTGTTATGCGTCACCGGTCTTTGCGTGCTCGCGGTGATCTATCCCTATGTCATTTACATGCGCGTGCTCACGCGGCTGCCCGCGCGTCCGATCGCTCGCCAGGAAGGGCACGAACTGCGCGCGACCCTGGTCTTTTGTGCTTACAACGAAGAGGCAACCGTCCCTGAAAAGCTCGCCAATATCGAACGTTTGAAAGCCAAGCATCCGGATCTCGAGGTTTTGGCCTTCGATGACGGGTCAAGTGACCGCACCGCGGACATACTCTCCGCCCGGCCTGATCTTTTGGAGTTGGTGCAAGGCGGTGGCCGCAACGGCAAAGCCCACGGGATGAAGCTTTTGGCGTCCCGGGCCACGGGCGACATCATCATTTTCACGGATGCCAATGTTGTTTTGGACGAGGCCGCGATTGATGCCCTCATGGCATGGTACGCAGACCCGGAGGTTGGCGGTATCTGCGGTTCCTTGCACTATCTCAACGACCAGAACTCGGTCACGGCCAACGTCGGGTCACGCTATTGGAATATGGAAGAGGCGCTGAAGAAAGAGGAGTCGCGCACCGGTAACGTGATGGGCGCCGACGGTTCCATTTTCTCACTGCGCCGGGCGCTCTATCCGGATTTTCCCGATACGGTGCTTGACGATCTGACCGTGTCCATGGCCGCAATCTTCGCCGGCAAACGGCTGATCAAAGTCGAAGACGTCATCGCCTATGAGCGGCTTGTAGCGAACCGCCAAGACGAAATCGCCCGTAAAATCCGCATCGCCACCCGGGCGTTCCACACGCATTTGGTGCTGAAGCCGCAGCTGGCCAAGATGGGGACATTGGACAAGTTCAAATACGGTTCGCGAAAGATGTTGCGCTGGTTTGGCGGTGGTTTCCTCGTTGTCGGAGCCCTGACCGGGTTGGCGGCCGCGGTGCTCATATCTCCTGTTCTGGCACTTGTGGGCGCGGTGTTCGTGGCGGGGATCGGCCTTGTGGGCATGCGGCATAAGACTGGCCCAGCCGCGAGCGTGGTCGAAATCGTCATCGCGCTTATCGCGACACAGATCGGCATCTTCAATGCCATGCGCGGGCAGGTCCAGACTGTCTGGAACCCGGCGAAATCGCGCTAGCACCGTTATGAAGTTTCTTCTGTCCATCGGGTCGCGCTATCTGGCGCTGATTATTCAGTTTTGCTTGGTCCTTCTGATCACGAGTACGCTGCCGCAATCTGAGGCTGGCCTCTACTTTGCGATATTTGGAGTTGTCACGACACTCTTTGCCCTGCCAGGTTTTGGCCTGCCTGACGGCCTGGTGAAGACACTGGGCAACGAGATCGCACTTTCTCGTACCGCAGGCGTCCGAGCCACGGTGGCCAGGGCCATCTGCCTCAGCGCTTTCACGGCGGCGGCGCTGGCGGCTGCCGGCGCTAGTGCGATGATGGCCATGGGCCTCAGCTGGACCTTCGCGGTCCTCGGGGCGCTTTGGTACTTCTTTGTCAGCATGGGGTTTGTGGTCAGCCAGGCATTTGTGACCGTGCGAGCTGAGGTTGCCGGAAGCTTCTTTTTCTACAGCTCCATCAACATCTTTCTTCTGATGACGTCGGTGCCGTATCTGCTGCTGTCGGCAACGCCGTCTTTGATCGGATTGCTTGTGCTCACAACTGTTGCGGCGTCGTTGTCGTTTGTGACCGCGATATTTGTCTTGCTGTGGAGGCTGCGCGCCTTTCCGGGCACCGCCTCCTCCGTGCCGCTTCGACCGGCGATTCGGATCGGGTGGGTGATCGCGCTGTCGCGGATGCTTCAACAGATGATCTACTGGATTCCGGTGTGGGTTACGACGATTTGGCTGACGGTCGCAGACGCAGCCATTATCGGCGCGGCCGGCCGGCTGCTGATCGCAGTGTCCGGGGTGATTGCCGCCCTTCGGTTCTCCGTGCGACCCTCAATCGTTGCTGCAGCCGCCAAGGGCGATCGGCGTGCGATCGAGGATCTCGGACGGCGCATTTCATTGCTGACGTTTCTGTTTACCATCTGCGCCATGCTGGGTTGCTGGGCCGTGGGGCGACCGATCCTGGGTCTACTGTTTACGCCTGACTATGCTCCGGTCTGGTCGCTCTTGCTGGTCTTTATCGTCGGTGCGTTGGGCGAGGCATTCGGTGGACCTGTCGATGAGGTCCTGCGCATGACCGGCAAAGGACACGTTGCGCTCATCGGCCTCATCGCGACGATTCTTCTAGAGGCAACTCTGGCCATGATTTTTGTGCCAGGCGGTATCGCGGCCGTAGCCTGGGCTCAGGCTATCGCATTTTGGGTCATGTATGCGGGACAGGTGCTGTACGTCGCGAAGCGTTACGGCATCTTGATCATGCCGCTACCGCGACGCCAGCCCATAAAGGCCCAACGAACGTGAGACGGTAAGCATGGTGATCTTTGCGATATTCCTAGCATTCTTCTTTGTTTTTCTTGCTTTGGTCGTTTTCAGCGGGCGTCACAGGTTTTCCCCTGTCCGCGTTTGGATGGCGATGTGGTCGGTCGCTTGGTTCATGAACTGGCTTTTTGGGCAAGTGTTCTACTTCTCCAGCGATATCATGCTCGTCGTTTTCGCGGGCGTCTTGCTCTCTGTCGTCGGGGCGATGACGATGTGGGCAAGTGTCCGCGCGACCGATCAAATGCACGCCGAATAGGCGAGCCGTCTTGAGACCTCACTCCTCCGTCAAGAAGTAAGGAAATATGCCAATGACGTCAGCGGGCCGTGACGCCGCCGTGTTTCTCATCGCCAAAGCCTATCCGCCTGTGGTCGGCGGCGTGGAGAGCTACAGCGAGCTTATTGCCCGGGCCTATACGAGCCAAGGCGTAACCCCCACCGTGCTTACCAGCTGGGACGGGCGTCAGGGGTGGCATGATCTGTCTTACCCCGAGGGCACGATCCGGGCGTTCAATGTGGGTATGGCCTCGCAACCGGTGGTCTTTGCGCGGTTGATCGCCGCCTGCGGGCGGCTGCGCTTCGGCCAGAAATTTGACTTCATCCATGCCACAACGTGGCGTCCGGCCCTGGCGCTTTCGTTCTGGCCTTGGCCGCAGAAAAAGGTGCTCACCGTTCACGGTCAAGAGGTGCTCAATTTTCCGGCAATCCTGAAACGCGGCATGATCCGTGTGCTCAGCACCTTTGATCTGGTGCAGACGGTGTCCCAAAGCACGATGCGCGCCGCCGAGGGCGCGCTTGAAGGTCGCGCGGCCCGGGGCGTTTGGGAGGTGAACTTCAACGGCTTGTCATTCCCCCAGGAAGCGGCGGAATTCGTCCGTCCCGAGCGGTCGCCCGACCAGCCGGTCCGCATCCTGTCTTTCTCACGTCTAGCGCGGCGCAAGAACTTCCACGGCTGTCTGGAGGCCCTCGCGAATTTGCGCGCCCGCGGGGTCACCAACTTTCACTACACGATCGCTGGCACCGGCCCTCTGAAGCAGGAGATCCAAGATCTCATCGCAACGCTCAATCTTGGGGATTGGGTGACGATGTTGGGCTATGTCGATGATGCCGACATCACCGACCTTTACCGCAATGCCGACGTGTTCCTGCACCCGCAGACTGCCACCGAGAGCCAAAAGGATCTCGAAGGATTTGGGCTCGCCATCGCGGACTCCATCTCCTTTGGTTGCGCGGCCGTGGTCGGGAAAGATGGTGGGCCGTCGGACTTTGTCCTCAACGAGGAACGTGGCCTGGTGGTGGATGGCTATGACGTCAACATGATCGCGGAGAGCCTTGAGCGCGTGATCACCGATCCCAAGCTGCGCCAAAGGCTCGGTTCCCAAGGGCGGGCCTGGTGTTTGGAAAACCTCTCCTGGCAGCGCCACACCCGGCAGATCATGGAGAGCCTGGCGCGCGTGTAGATGACGTTTCCACGGGTCCACTGTGGCGACTCTTGCGATGAAACAGCCTTCGAACTTCCTCGAAAACTATGTTTTGCCCGATTTTGCCCACAAATACCTTGGCCGGGCTCATCTTGAGCGAGGGTGACATCTAACCGCTCGACCCTGAGGTATGATGAAGCCAAGAGGTAGTGTCCATGATCTTTCGCACATTTGGTCAGGCGACGGCTCCGTGTGTTGACGTTTGGTCCGCATAGAGCGGTGCCATGTTCATGTATTTGCGGGT
>JANQLP010000024.1 GCA_028280515.1 Hyphomicrobiales bacterium | reverse complement strand
CTGCCGCACAATGCAAAGATCGAATTGGGCGAGGAAACACTCTCTCTCAACGTCAGCGCCGTGACGGACAAAAGCGGCGAGTATCTCGGCCCGATGGTTTGCTGGAGCGTGATCACCGGCCAGGTGAAACTGGCAAACAACTTCGAGAACAACGTCAAGAGCGTGGTCGAGCTCGCATCTTCGGCCACGACCGAATTGCGATCGACCGCCGAATCCATGTCCAGCGTGGCCGACGAGTCCAACAGTCAGGCCAACAGTGTCGCAGCAGCCGCCCAGCAGGCTTCGACCAACGTCGAGACCGTGGCTTCCGCGGCCGAGGAACTGTCCGCCTCGATCAAGGAGATCAGCGACCGGGTCGCCAATTCGGCCGAGATCGCCAGCAAGGCAAGCACCGAGGCCAAACGCACCGACGAGACCATCAAGGGCTTGGCCGAGGCCGTCAACAAGATCGGAAAGGTCGTCGATCTGATCAACGATATCGCCGAGCAGACCAACCTGCTGGCCCTCAACGCCACCATTGAGGCGGCTCGCGCCGGCGATGCGGGCAAGGGCTTTGCGGTGGTTGCCAACGAGGTCAAGAGCCTCGCGACCGAAACCGGCAAGGCGACCGGCGAAATCGCCGCCCAGATCTCCTCGATCCAGTCGGTCAGCAACGACGCGGTCAAGGCGATCCAGGAGATCGACAAGACGATCCAGGACATGAACGAAATCGCCACCAGTGTTTCCGCGGCGATCGAGGAACAAACGGCGGCGACGGCGGAGATCGCCCGCAACGTCCAGCAGGCCTCAGCCGGTACCGGCGAGGTGACCAACAACGTCTCGGGGCTCAGCCAGGCTGCTTCCGAGACAGGTCAGTCGGCAAGCCAGGTGCTCGAATCCGCGGGCGAGTTGGCGAAGCAGATGACGACCTTGAAAGACCAGGTCGACGGTTTTCTCGTTGAGGTGCGCGCGCTCTGAGCCCATACGCCAGGGGCCAGGCAAGCCGGCCCTGCGCTTGGCCCCTTGGCAAAGGCAGCCCGAACCGAAGTCCAGCGAGGCAGAAATGAAAATCACGATGGGTCCGGGCGCAGCGGCGCCCGGCAAGCCAGCCTGCGGCGCAGCAAACGTGGTCGCTTTCCCCACCGGCGAGGACCGTATCAATGCGGCCTCCGGTACTGGCGACAGCGAGCTGGAGCTCGCTTTCGCCATGCAGCGCGAAACAATCCGAACCCTCGAATGGACTCTGGGGTGCATGAACGCAAACGGCGGCGACGCGCAATACCGCGTTGCCTGCCTGCTCATCGAGGAAACGCTCGCCGATCTCAAGTCGATCACCGCCAGGACGATCGCGGATCCCGCTGAGATCGCAAACCTCCACATGCAGTTGAAGAACTGCGCCGAGGTTCTGCGCCTCTGCCACGAATTGATCTGCGCCGAGCGACCGCCCGGATCATGAAGCTCAGCGGCCGCAAGCGCCTAACCGGAGATTTCCCTGTCCCACAGGACAGCGCCTTCCGGACAGGCCGACGGCCTTGCAGGCTTTGGGGAACGGTTACGGCGACTGTTGCAACGGGAGCACGCAGGATGTTCAGCAGTGCTGAGGGTTGATCCTCTTTTAGTTTAATGACACGGCTCATTTCAACTTCTATTATCCCCCTTGTCGACCGACCTGACGCAGCTTTCTGCGACACCCAAAACAGCATCGAGGTTGCAGCCTCAAGGCAATGCCGACTCGTCTCCAGCGGAGAGAACGGACCTCTTTTGATCTCGCGCCTGCGGTTACCGCGATGCAGCGGATGAGGTCGTGGTCGTTCGTCGTGGTGGCTGCGACAGCCGCCGCAGCCCTGTTTGCCGACATCTCGATGCCGCTCGGTGTGGCTGTCGGCATTCCCTATGTCGGCGTTGTGCTGCTCTGTTGGTGGCTCAATAGCGTCGTCTGTTTGATCGCCATCGCCGCTCTTTGTTCGTTGCTGTCGGCGGCGGGCTACTTTTACGCCCCCCCGCCGGCCGACGATTGGGCCGCCTTGACCAACCGCGGGTTCGCCATCCTGGCGATTTGGCTCACTGCCTTGTTGCTGTTGCACGCCAAGACGGAACGGACCGGTCAACCCCGGACGCAAAGCGCCTTGAAACCGGGTGTCCCTCAAGGGGATCGGGCCAAGGCCGGTGTGAAGCAGGCTCCCGCGTCGGCGGCCGGCGCAAGAGGCGAACCAAGAGACGCGCTGAGCGGCAGCGAAGCACAGCTTCGCGCGGTGTTCGACACGGTGGTGGATGCGCTGATCATCACCGATGCTTACGGCATAGTGCGCGACTGCAATCCGTCATGCTGCCGCATGTTCGGCTACAGAGCGGACAACCTGATCGGGCAGAACGTGAGCATCCTCATGGGGCCGCCCTTCTCGCGGGACCATGATGGCTATCTGCGCCGGTACCGCGACGGCGGCGAGGCAAGGATCATCGGAACTGGCCGTGAAGTCACCGCCCTACGACGGGACGGCACCCTGTTTCCGGTCGAGCTGTCGGTCGGCGAAGTGTTGTACGGCGAGACCCAGCTCTTTGTCGGGGTGATGCGCGACAACTCGGAACGCAAGGCCACCATCGAGGCATTGCGCCGTCAGGCGCTGATCTTCGAGCAAATGTCCGACGGGATCATCGTCACCGACCTCGAAGGCCGAATCAGCGATTGGAATCCGGCAGCGGAGCGCATGTTCGGCTACACCAGGCAAGAGGTCCTGTACAACACGCCCTCCATTCTCCATCACCCGGCTGAAGCGGAGGAATTGCGGCTGGAGATCGTCGAGGGAGTCAATCGCACCGGCGAATGGCGCGGCGAGATCAACTTCGTCCGCAAGGACGGCCGCGAGGGTGTCTGCGAGACCCATGTGCTGCCGCTGTACGACGTAAGCGGTGAACTGATCGCCAGGATTGGCGTGAACAGAGACCTGACGGAGCGAAAGCAGGCCGAAAAGGCTCAGATGGCATTGCAGCAACAGGTTTATCAGGCCCAAAAAATCGATGCGCTCGGCAACCTCGTCGGCGGCATCGCCCACGACTTCAACAACGCCCTCCTTCCGATCATCGGATTGACCGAGCTGACCGCGCCGCTTCTGCCGAAAGAGTCCAAAGAACGCACCAACCTCCACAAGGTTCTCGATGCCGCCTATCACGCCCAGGATCTGGTGCGCCAGCTTCTCACCTTCAGCCGTCAAGACCC
>JANQLP010000004.1 GCA_028280515.1 Hyphomicrobiales bacterium | reverse complement strand
GGGTTCCGGTTGAAATTGAGGGCCCGAACCGCCTAGGAGAGAGCCCATGTCAGGTTTTCGCGCCATCCTTATTGCAGGGCCGACTGCCAGCGGCAAGTCAGCCGCGGCGCTCGAGCTCGCCGGGACCCTCAACGGTGTCGTCATCAATGCCGACTCCAAGCAGGTCTACCGCGACCTGAGGGTTCTGAGCGCGCGCCCGTGTGCGGAGGAGGAGGCGCGTGTGCCACATGCGCTCTACGGGTTCGTGCCCTCCGCGGACGCGTACTCGGTCGGGCGTTGGCTTGAGGATGTCGGAGGCGCGGTTTCGGACGCGGAAGCTCAGGGAAAGACGCCAATTATCACCGGTGGTACGGGGCTCTACTTCAAGGCCTTGCTGGAAGGCCTTTCGCCGGTGCCCGACATACCGGAGGCCGTGCGTGCGCACTGGCGCGAGACCGCGGGCGAGACGAGCGCAGAAGCGCTGCACGCCATGTTGCAGGACTGCGATCCGGAGATGGCCGGCCAGTTGCGGCCGTCCGATCCCCAGCGCATCGTCCGTGCACTTGAGGTGCTCGATGCGACCGGGCGGTCGCTTGCGCAATGGCAGAAGGAGGCCGGCGCCCCTGTGCTTCGCGAGGCTGAGACCGCGCGGTTCTTCATCACCCGCCCGCGCGAGGAGCTCTATGCCCGCATCAACGCCCGTTTCGATGCGATGCTCTCAAGCGGTGCGGTTGAGGAGGTCGAAGCGCTCGCGGCGCAGAAGCTCGACCCGGACCTGCCGGTCATGCGCGCCCATGGGGTGAAGCCGCTCATGGGCTTGCTGTCGGGCTCTTTCACTCAGAAGGAGGCGATCGAGCGCGTCAAGACCGATACCCGACGGTATGCCAAGCGCCAGGAAACATGGGCGAAGAGCAATATGATTTCGTGGAACAGGATTGAAAAGAAAGAATCGGAAAGCTTTGCATCAAATATTTTTTCATTTATTGATGTTTGACTGTTGACCGTCAGCGTCGGCGGAGATACGGTGCGCCGCCGGTTCGCCATGGGTTGATCCGGACGAGGGCGCTTGCGCCCGATGCAAACGGAATATTGAATTGACGAGGCCGGCGGGCGACAGTGCGCGTCCGGCAAACAAGAGCGGAGCATGGGCAAATGGCACGCGAAATGACAGGGGCACAGATGGTCCTGAAGGCGTTGGCCGACCAGGATGTGGAGCATATCTTCGGCTATCCCGGTGGCGCCGTACTGCCCATCTACGATGAGATTTTCCAGCGCAACGACATTCAGCACATTCTGGTGCGTCACGAGCAGGGCGCGGTCCACGCCGCGGAAGGGTATGCCCGCTCGACCGGCAAGCCCGGTGTCGTTCTGGTCACGTCAGGTCCTGGCGCGACCAACGCGGTGACGGGCCTCACCGACGCGCTCATGGATTCCATCCCGATCGTGTGCATCACGGGTCAGGTGCCGACGCATCTGATCGGTAACGATGCGTTCCAGGAGTGCGACACGGTGGGGATCACCAGGCCCTGTACCAAGCACAACTATCTGGTCAAGGACGTCAATGACTTGGCGCGCGTCATGCACGAGGCGTTCTATGTCGCCATATCGGGCCGTCCCGGTCCGGTCGTTGTCGACATTCCCAAGGACGTCCAGTTCGCATCCGGCGAATATGTCGGCCCGTCCAACGTCAAGCACAAGACCTACCGTCCGACGGTGACCGGCAGTCAGGACGCAATCCGGGCGGCGGTGGATCTGATGGCGGGCGCCAGGAAGCCGATCCTGTATTCCGGCGGCGGCGTCATCAATTCCGGGCCCGCGGCGAGTCAGCTTCTGCGCGAACTTGTCCGGCTGACCGGCTTCCCGATCACCTCGACGCTGATGGGCCTCGGCGCCTTTCCCGCTTCCGGCAAGGAGTGGCTGGGCATGCTCGGCATGCACGGCACCTACGAGGCCAACATGGCGATGCACGATTGCGATGTCATGGTCTGCATCGGCGCACGGTTCGATGACCGCATCACCGGACGGCTGGATGCGTTTTCGCCGGATTCGAAGAAGATCCATATCGACATCGATCCCTCGTCGATCAACAAGAACGTCCATGTGGACCTGCCGGTCATCGGCGACGTCGGCCATGTTCTGGAAGAGCTCATCCGTGTCTGGAAAGCCCGCACGCCCGAGCTTGACGCCAAGGCCATCGCCGACTGGTGGCAGCAGATCGAACAATGGCGCGCGCGCAAGAGCCTGAGCTTCAGGAACCGCGACGACGTGATCATGCCGCAATACGCGATCCAGCGGCTCTATGAGCTCACCAAGGACCACGACACCTTCATCACCACCGAGGTTGGCCAGCACCAGATGTGGGCGGCCCAGCACTACCATTTCGAGGAGCCGAACCGCTGGATGACGAGCGGCGGTCTCGGCACCATGGGCTACGGCCTGCCGGCGGCGGTTGGCGTGCAGAAGGCGCACCCGGATGCCCTGGTCATCGACATTGCCGGCGAGGCGTCGGTGCTGATGAACATGCAGGAAATGTCGACTGCGGTTCAGTTCGATCTGCCGGTCAAGATCTTCATCGTGAACAACCAGTATATGGGCATGGTCCGGCAGTGGCAGGAATTGCTGCATGGCGGGCGCTATGCGCATAGCTATACCGATGCGCTTCCCGATTTCGTCAAGCTGGCTGAAGCCTATCAGTGCGTCGGTATCCGTGCCGAGAAGCCGGCCGAGCTCGACGATGCGATCAAGGAGATGATCGCGGTCAGGAAACCCGTCATTTTCGACTGTGTCGTGGATCAGGTTGAGAATTGTTATCCGATGATTCCGTCCGGAGAGGCGCACAACAACATGCTGCTCGGCAATGCGGACGAAGGGGGCGAGCTCAAAGACGCGATCTCCGAGGAAGGCAAGGTACTGGTCTAGGCCGTTTTCGCCGCGGTGCGGGATTGCCGGACCGCGGTGGCAGGTCTATCGCTTAGGCACACGATTCATCAGTTCAGCACGGGCAAACCCATGAGTACCTCATCCGCACAAAGTCATTATCCGAGCGCGACCTACACGCCGACGACCGAAAGCCACACGCTTTCCGTGTTGGTGGACAACGAGCCGGGCGTCCTCGCACGGGTCATCGGGCTGTTTTCCGGGCGCGGCTACAACATCGACTCCCTCACCGTGTCGGAGACCGAGCACGAGTCGCATCTATCCCGCATCACCATGGTGACGACCGGCACGCCGATGGTCATCGAGCAGATCATCCATCAGCTCGAACGGTTGGTGCCGATTCACAGCGTGACGGACCTTACCGTCGACGGCAATCCGCTCGAGCGGGAACTTGCGCTGGTGAAAGTGGCCGGCAAGGGTGACGCGCGGGTCGAGGCGCTGCGGCTCGCCGAGGCGTTCCGCGCGCAGGTCATCGATGCCTCGACCGAGCATTTCGTGTTCGAGATCACCGGACGCCTCAACAAGATCGAGCAATTCATCACGCTCATGCAGCCCCTCGGCCTCGTCGAAGTGGCGCGCACGGGTATCGCCGCCATTGGCCGCGGCAAGGAAGCGATGTAAAGGTACGCCCGAGGGCATTCCGCCACACCAATTCAATTCAGTCATTGACCAAAAGGGGCATGTGTTATGCGCGTTTATTATGATCGCGACGCCGATCTCAATCTCATCAAATCCAAGAAAGTCGCCGTCATCGGCTACGGCAGCCAGGGCCACGCCCATGCGCTGAATTTGCGCGATTCCGGCGTGAAGGACGTCATCGTTGCGTTGCGCGAGGGATCGGGCTCGATCAAGAAGGCGGAAGGGGAAGGCTTCAAGGTCATGAACGTGGCCGATGCCGCGAAGTGGGCCGACGTGATGATGATGCTCACGCCCGACGAACTGCAGGCTGACATCTACAGCGATCATCTGCATGGCAACATGACCAAGGGCGCGGCGCTGTTCTTCGCCCACGGCCTCAACGTCCATTTCAACCTGATCAACCCGCGCGAGGACCTCGACATCCTGATGTGCGCGCCTAAGGGTCCGGGCCACACGGTGCGTTCGGAATATGTGCGCGGCGCCGGTCTGCCGTGCCTCATGGCGATTGCGCAGGATCATTCCGGCAACGGACATGACCTGGCCCTGTCCTATGCGGCGGCCATCGGCGGCGGCCGCGCCGGCATTATCGAGACCAGCTTCCGGGAGGAATGCGAGACCGATCTGTTCGGCGAGCAGGCGGTGCTGTGTGGTGGCGTGGTCGAGTTGATGCGCGCCGGCTACGAAACGCTGGTCGAAGCCGGCTACGCGCCCGAAATGGCATATTTCGAGTGCCTGCACGAGATGAAGCTGATCGTCGATCTCATCTATGAGGGCGGCATCGCCAACATGAACTACTCGGTCTCCAACACCGCCGAATATGGCGAATACGTCTCGGGCCCGCGGGTCATCAATGCGGAGACCAAGGCGCGTATGAAGGAGATTCTCGCCGACATCCAGACGGGACGGTTCGCGAAGGACTGGATGCTGGAGAACAAGGTCAACCAGACGTCGTTTAAGGCCATGCGTCTGGCTGCCGATCAGCATGAATGTGAGGAAGTCGGTGCGCGCCTGCGGGCGATGATGCCGTGGATTTCCGAAGGCGCGCTGGTCGACAAGGAGAAGAACTAGCGCCGCATCACATCGGTATTGAGGGTATTAAGCGAAACGCCCGGGCCGATGGCCCGGGCGTTTTTCGTTT
>JANQLP010000211.1 GCA_028280515.1 Hyphomicrobiales bacterium | reverse complement strand
GGCCCAGAGACCGAAGTTCCAGCCCGACAGCATCATCTGCCGATAGCCCAAGGCGATATTGGCTTCCTGCACATCCTCTTCGAACAGCTTGCCGCGCGCATCGAGGAAGAAGAGGGTGGTCGCCGACTGCATCAGCGGCGTGAACAGCACCACCTCGCCGCGGCTGGAGTCGTCCGTGCCGTAGTAGCCGCCGAGCTCCCACCAGCCGACGAACTTGCCGGACCCGCCGAACTCACCGCCGGCGCGCGCGGGCACGAGCCCCGCGAAAATCACGGCAACGCAGACCAATGACCAAGTCGCCAGATGTCTCAGATCGCCGGTTATCCCAGCACCCCCAAGGTACGTTCTTGTAATTGGTGAAGAATTTACGTGTGGGTGCCGGTTGCAAACAAGCAAGTGTGGTGAAATATGACCGAATTCGCCCGTTTAAGGTGCTGATTTTCCAATCAGTGTGACCTTTTGGGCACAGACGGACAGCAAAAATCCTCCTATTTACAATGCATTACACGCTTTAGTTGCAGCAAGTTGAACTGCGCGCATCACGAGATTCGAGCACCTCTCTGCCGGCCTTCAAGATCGGAATCGGGAGTTTTCACGGCACTGCGTGCTGTACTTCCGAACTGGATTCCGGCTGAGGCCTGCCCCCGCACAGGCGGGGGCCGGAATGACGATGTTTGTGCTGCACTCCTCCAAAAAAAGGCCCCGCCGCTCGGGAGAGGGGCAGGGTCTTTTCGAGGATCAACCACTGGTCGGGTTAAACTAGTTACACCCCGCGCCGTTCACGAAGGTCTGGTTGCCGATCTCGAGCGCGCCGACGAAACCAGCCGCACCATTCAGCTCGCAGACCGAGCCGCCGACGACCGTGCCCGGCGCGAGCTGGTTGCCGCTCCCGTCGAGCAGCGTGTCGACCGCGCCGTCGAACCCGACCACGTCGGTCCCGATGGTGCCTGCGAAGGTGTTGTCGGTGATGGTGAGCGTGTTGGCGGCCGCCCAGTAATTGCCGACGTCGATTGCCTCCGCGCCAATGTTGGTAAGCGTGTTGCCGGTGATCGTGGCGCTGTTGCCGCTGAGGAAGCGGATGCCGTTGTAGCCCGCGTTCACGATCGTGTTGTCCGACACCGTAACGTTGCTGTTGTTTCTCAGGAAGGATACGGCGTAGAACGCATCGGAGATCGTGTTGCCCGACACCGTAACGTTGCTGTTGTTGTCGCTGAAGGAAACGGCCACGAACGTGTCGGAGATCGTGTTGCCCGACACCGTGACGTTGCTGTTGAAGCCCAAGAAGAGCACGGAAGTAGCTGTGTTCGAGATCGTGCTCCCCGCGAGGATAACGTTGGAGTTGGTGCCGAGTAAGCGGACCCCAATTCCGGTCGTATCCGCGATAAACGAATCGACAATGCTGATGTTCTGGCCATCCCCGATCCTGATGCCATCCCCGGTGATACCGGTGATGGTGGCGTTCCGGATTGTGACGTTCGTGTTGCCATCGTGCAAATTGATGCCCTGAAAAGTGTTTGTGATCACGGCATTCTCAACCGTGACGTTTGTGTTGTCGTTGAGGAAAATGCCGATATCGTTTCCGTCGAACACGGTGATATTCCGGAGCATGACGTTTGAGTTCCTGGCTCCGCCGGCGACGGCTATCCCGCCGGTGCGGCGGACGGTGACATTTTCGAACAGGACGTTGCTGGCGTTGCTGCCGGAGTCGACGCCGCGAGAGGCAACATCGGTGACGATGACGTTTCTGACCGTCAGGTTCGAGTTCGGGCCACCGAAACCGTTAAATTCGATACCGTCGTTCCCAATGTTGCGGATATCGAGTTGCTCGAGGACGATGTTGTCGAGATTATTGCCGCCCAAAATGCCGTAGTTGCCGTCGACGACGGTGGTCTGGTCGCCGACACCGCGGATATTCAGGCCCGCCACGTGGGTGTTGCTGGCAACCGTGATGGCACCGGTGTTGTTGTTGACGTCATTGGTAAAGAGCGTTGGCCGGCTGCCGGGTGCCCTGAAACCGGCAACCGTGCCAGATTTGGCGCCGCGATAGTTGAGGGTGCTGCCCCCGCCCTGAACCGTCTGATTGGTCTGAAGCGCCTGACCGTCGGTGCCCGAGACGTCGATCTGCGCGCCGCCATCCTGCAGGATAATGAGGCGGTTGCCGCCCTGATTCACCGCGTTGGCGAACTGGGTCGCGTTCTGGGCGAAGCTGACGGCGTTCATCGCAACATTGGTGGCGTCGTCAAAAACGTTCTCTTCCTTGCTTTGCACGGTGATGATGTCGGTGTCGCGCTCAAGGCCTTCCGTCATGCGCAACTCCTGCCCCGTGAGGGCAGCGGTGCGCAGAGCCGCGTCTGAACCGCGCGCACCGAAGGGAATGCGCAGTCTTGCGCCGAGCTCGAACTTGGTGTCGCGCACCTCGTCATAGGAAAGCTCGCTCTCGAGCGTCAGACGCGAGCCGGGCAGGGACGTGATCACGTCGTTGATGCGGTACTCCAGCCGTCCCTTGGGTCCGGCCACCTCTTCCAGCGCCTTGTCGGCGTCGAACCAGAAACCGCCGGCATAGGCGCGCAGCTCATGGCGCCTAGGCGATATGGGAGCGCCCTTGAGGCCGCCGCCGCCGCGACTGTCGCCAAACAATACAACACCCACCTCGGCATCGACACCGTAGAGAGGTACCTCCTCGCCGCCGATCATCAGGATGTTGTTGCCGCGCAGAAACACGTCCGCCAGTCCCGGCGAGCCCTTGGGCTCGGCCACCGGCACATAGCCGTTCACCCGCACATCGAAGCGCTCGGAAAGCGCTTCGAGTCCGACAGAGACCTGATGGAAGGTGTTGTCGGCTTCACTGTCGCGGATGTCCCATCCGGCCCAGAGACCGAAGTTCCAGCCCGACAGCATCATCTGCCGATAGCCCAAGGCGATATTGGCTTCCTGCACA
>JANQLP010000206.1 GCA_028280515.1 Hyphomicrobiales bacterium | reverse complement strand
AATCGGATAAATTTGCTCTATATCTTTAAGTGTTAGAGCATCTTTATGCGTTCAGATTTCGCGACGAAACGCGTCAATCTGAACGCATGATGCTCTAGGCGACACGCTCCTCCACCAGAAAGCCGCCGGACTGGCGCGACCAGAGCTGCGCATAAAGCCCGCCGGCCTTGATCAGGTCATCATGCGTGCCCTGCTCAAGGATACGCCCCTTGTCCATCACCACCAGACGGTCCATGGCGGCGATCGTCGACAGCCGGTGCGCAATGGCGATCACGGTCTTGCCCTGCATCAGGTTGACCAGCTGGTCCTGGATCGCCACTTCGACCTCGGAGTCGAGCGCGGACGTCGCCTCGTCGAGAACAAGGATCGGCGCGTCCTCCAGCAAGACCCGGGCAATGGCGATGCGCTGGCGCTGGCCGCCCGAGAGCTGCACGCCGCGCTCCCCGACATGCGCGTAGTAACCCTCACGACCGGCCTGGTCCTTCAGCGAAAGGATGAACTCGTGCGCATGGGCCTTCTTCGCCGCCGCGATCACATCGTCTTCCGTGGCATTTGCAGAGCCGTACACAATGTTGTCCAGAACCGAGCGATGCAGCAGCGAGGCGTCCTGGGTGACCATGCCGATCTGCGAGCGCAGGCTATCCTGGGTCGCGTCGGCAATGTCGTGGCCGTCGATACAGATGCGGCCCCGCTCAAGGTCATAGAACCGCAAAAGCAGATTGACGAGCGTCGACTTGCCCGCGCCGGAGCGGCCGACCAGACCGACCTTTTCGCCGGGTTCGATGACGAGCGACAGTCCGTCGATCGCGCCACTTTCCTTGCCGTAATGGAAGTGAACGTCCTCATAGCTGATCCGTCCGTCCGTCACCTTGAGCGGCCTCGCAACCGGCTTGTCGATGACGGCGTGGGGCTTTGAGATCGTCTCCAGCCCCTCCTGCACGGTGCCAATATTCTCGAAAATGCTCGTGATCACGAACATGACCCAGCCGGACATGTTGTTGATGCGGATGATGAGACCCATCACCAACGCAATCGCACCGATGGTGATCAGCCCCTGACTCCAAAGCCAGAGCGTCAGCACGCCGGTCCCGACCATCAGAAATCCGTTCAGGACCCACACGGAGATTTCCATCGCCGTGATCAGACTCAGCTCGTCGCGGAACTTCTCCGTCTGCTCGGTGATCGCCTCGCGCGCATAGTCGTCTTCGCGGTCGGCATGGGCGAACAGCTTGACTGTGAGAATGTTCGTGTAGCTGTCGACGATGCGCCCGGTCAGCATCGAGCGCGCTTCCGACATGACGGTTGCGCGCCGCTTGATGCGCGGCACGAAATACCAGAGCAACCCTATGAATCCGACGATCCATAACGCGAGCGGCACCATTAGCCGCGCGTCCGCCTGCGCGAAGACCGCAAGCGCAAGCACCGTGTAGATGGCCACGAACCAGACCGTATCGACGAGTTCGACCACCGACTCACGCAGGCTCGGCGCCGTCTGCATGATCTTGTTGGCGATCCGCCCGGCGAAGTCGCCCTGGAAAAAGGCGAGGCTCTGGCGCAGGACGTAGCGATGGGTCTGCCAGCGGATCAGGCTGGTAAAGTTCGGGATGATCGCCAGGTTGACCAGCGTCGCATGAATGGCGAACAGAACAGGCCGCGCAATCATCGCCACGAACGCCATCCACAACAGCAGCGCGCCATTGTCGGCGAAGAACTGCGAGGGGTCTTGGGCGTCCTTCACCAGATCGACGAGATCGCCGACATAGGTGATCAGCGCCACCTCGACCAGCGCGGCGAAGAAGCCGCTCACCAGAACGCCGAGAAACACCGGCCAGACCTGCACCAGGAAGTGTCCGTAGAACCTGAGCAGGTCCGACGGCGGCCGTTCGACATCGCCGGCGCGGAAGGGGTCGATAAGGGTGTTCAGTCGGGCAATCATGGCTTCGCTCCTGCCACGTAAAATACGAATCGAAGAAAGGTCGATGCGTGCGGCCGGGGCGAAGCGCGCGAAATCGGCTTCGCGAGGAATTTTGTCAGTCTGTACCTAAGGGCCGCCGGTCAATAGAAGCTTACAGCGATAATGGTCATCAAGACCTCCTCGTGGTCGATCAAATGATCGGATGTGATTTCGCTGCCTAAGCCGAGAGTACGTCGGAAACATGGCGTCGCCAGAACTTATGCAGCCGGATACCAGCTTGGCTTCCTTTTCTCAAGGAAGCTCTTCACGCCCTCTTCCGCCTCGTCCGTGTAGCGCAGCTTCGCGTGTTCCTGTACCAGTTGCTCGAATTCCTCTTCCGTGAAAGTCAGTCCGGACAGGCGCAGCGCTTCCGACTTGACCTGAGCAAGCGTGGCCGGCGGACAGTGGAGGAGAGAATCGATGGTCGGCTCGACCGTCTCATCGAGTTGTCCTTCAGCGCAGACTTCGTCGACGAACCCGATCTGGAAAGCCCGTTCGGCGTCAAAGCGTTCGCAGCTCAGGCTGTATCGGCGCATGCGGGCCGGCCCGAGACGGGCCGCAAGCTGGCGCATGATGATGGCCGGCACCAATCCCCAGCGCGCTTCGGTGATGGCGAACATCGCCGTTTCCTCGGCGATCACGATATCGCAGGAGGACGCAAGGCCTGTCCCGCCGCCGAAGCAGGCACCATGAACGAGCGCAATGATCGGCTTCGGGCAGGTCAACAATCCAAAGAACGCCTTGCGCGTCGCGCGCGAGACTTCGAGATTGTCTTCAAACGGCTTGGACCGGTTCTCCTCGATCCATTTCAGGTCCGCACCCGCCTGGAAATGCCGGCCGTTGCCGCGCAGAACGATGATGCGAACCGCATCGTCCGCGCCGAGCGTTTCGGCGCGCTCCGTCAGCGCGGCGATCACATCGCCATTGTACGCGTTGTTCACTTCCGGGCGGTTCAACCGCAGGGTTGCAACGCCGCGTGCATCGATATCGGTCAGGATGACGGGTTCACTCATTTTTCTTCAGATCACTTTCGCCTTGCGGAGGGTTTGGAGCTTGTCGGTCGAGTAGCCGATGCCGGTCAGGAGTTCGTCCGTATGCTGGCCGAGCTTCGGGGCCGGGTTCGCCGGAACGTCCGCCCCGCCGCTGCGGACGGGCGAAGCCACCATGCGGTAATCGCCATATCCTTCGAGATGAACCTTCTGGATGCCCTGGCGCTCGGCGAGAAACGGATTGTCCATGGCCTCGGCGATGCCGTTGACCGGCGCGGCCGGGACACGGCCTGCGAAGACGCCGAGCCACTCGGCGGTGGTTTTCTTTGACAGTTCGGCGTCGAGCATTTCCTGGATCAGTTCGCGATGCTCCAGACGATCCTTGAAATGCGCGAAGCGCGGGTCATCGGCCCATTCGTCCTTTCCGAGCAACTTGCACAGCGCCGGCCAGAATTTCTCCTTGTTGCACATCAGGAAAATCCAGCCGTCCTTGGTGGTGTAGAGCTGGCACGGCGTGAGCATGGGATGACCGGACCGCGGCAGGCGGTCCTGTTCATGGCCTTCATTGAGATACCAGATGGCGGGATAGGCGGTATTGCTCATGGCCACGTCGAACAGGCTCACATCCATATCCCGCCCCACGCCGCTTGCGCGCGCGCCGGTCAGACCGGCCAGCAAAGCGTAAGCCAGCGCCACGCCCGTCATCTGATCGACCACGGACAGCCCGAAGCGGGTCGGCGGTGTGTCCGGCTCGCCGGTGAGCGCAAAGTAACCGGCCTCAGCCTGCATCAGATAATCGAAACCGGGCCAACTCGCGCGCGACCCCTCGCGCCCGTATGCGGAAAGATGCGCGCAGACGATTTTCGGATTCCGGTCCTTCAGATCCTTGTAGGTGAGGCCGAGCTTTCCCGGCACGTCGCCGCGCAGATTCGAAGCGACGGCGTCCGCGCTTTCGACGAGATCGAGAAAGACCTCCCGGCCCTCGGGTGTCGAAAGGTCCAACGACAGGCTCTTCTTGTTACGGTTATAGGCGTGGAAGAACTCCGAATCCTCGGGCGTGAAGAAGTAGGGCCCGACATCGCGGGCATAATCACCGCCGGCGTTGGGATTCTCGATCTTTATGAGTTCCGCGCCCTGATCGGCCAGAAACATCGTCCCGAACGGCCCTGCGCCGTACTGTTCGATGGCGAGCACCCGGACGCCTTCAAGAGGAAGCTGTGTACCCATGGCGTTAAACCGGATACCGCTTCACCAGTTGCCTGGCGATGATGATACGTTGCAATTCGTTGGTCCCCTCGCCGATCGCCAGCAACGGCGCGTCGCGGTAGTAGCGCTCCACATTATATTCCTTTGAATACCCGTAGGCGCCGTGGATGCGCATCGCTTCAGCCGCGTTCTCCATGGCGGCTTCCGATGCAAACAGCTTCGCCATGCCGGCCTCCAGGTCGGCGCGACGGCCTTCGTCATAGGCAATCGCCGCCTGTTCGGTCAGGAGCTGTGCCGCCTCGACGCGGGTCGCCATATCGGCAAGCTTGATCTGGATAGACTGATGTTCACAGATCGGTTTGCCGAACGTCTTGCGCGTCTGCGCATAGGCCAATGCCTCTTCGAACGCGGCCCGTGCAACACCCACGCCGCGCGCGGCGACATTGATGCGCCCCTGTTCCAGCCCGTTCAGGATCTGCTGCAGGCCCTGGCCCTCATCGGGTCCGATCAGATTCTTCACCGGGACCCGCACATCCTTGAATTCAATGCCGCCGGTATCGACGCCACGATAACCGAGCTTTTCCAGCTTGGAGGGAACGTAACCGGCTTCTTTCGGCACCAGAACAAGGCTCATTCCCTTGTAGGCAGGCTCCGCCTTGGTGTCCGTCTTCACCAGCACCGCGAGGATGTTGCCCTTCACCGAATTGGTGATCCACATCTTCGCTCCGTTGATGACGTAGTCGTCGCCGTCGCGGTCGGCGCGGGTGCGGATGCCCTGCAGGTCGGTGCCCGCATCCGGCTCGGTGAGGCCGATCCCGCCGCGCAATTCGCCGGATGCGAATTTCGGCAGGTACTCCTGCTTCATCTCGTCCGAGCCGAAATGCTCGACCGCACGCGCCATCACCAGATGTGCGCCAATGATCCCGCCGACGGACATCCAGACGCGTGCAATCTCCTCCATGATTTTCGCGAAGGTCGCGCAGGAGAGTCCGAGCCCGCCATACTCCTGGCCGATGGTGGTGCCGAACAGGCCAAGCTCCGCCATCTTGTCGGCGATCTCCTGAGGGTATTCGTCACGCGCCTCGAGATCGTGAGCGTATGGTTCGACGTCGCGCTTGAGGAACTGGCGCACACTGTCGAGGATCAGCGCCTCGTCCTCGTCGGGCGTTATGTTTCTGATCTGGTCCATTCGCTCAATATCCGATCTTGTCATCCACGGCATGACCGCGCTTCGGGACCAGCATGCTGCGTTCAAACGACATGATCTCCGTTCCGTCCGCCTTCCTTCCGGTCGTCCTGACGGTCACGATCCCCTGTGTCGGCCGGGACTTGGATTCGCGCTTCGACAGCACCTCCGACTCGGCGTAGATCGTATCGCCGATGAAGACCGGCGCCGTCAGTTTGATCTTCTCCCATCCCAGATTGGCGATGTTCTTCTGGCTGATGTCGGACACGCTCATTCCGACGACGATGGAAAGCGTCAGGCAGGAATTCACCAGAGGCTTGCCGAACTCGCTTTTCGCCGCATATTCGAGATCGAAGTGGAGCGGGTGCTGGTTCATGGTCAGTAGCGTGAACCAGGTGTTGTCGGCTTCCGAGATGGAGCGGCCCGGTCGATGTTCATAGACGTCGCCAACCCCGAAATCCTCATAATAGCGCCCAAAGGACTCGCGAAACCGGCCCTTCGAAACTTCCTTCGCCTCAACAACCATCGCTCTACGCTCCTCTCGCCTGGCTGAGTGCCATGATCGCGGAAACCGAGTTCGCCTGTTCAAGCGCGAGCAGGGAGTCGGCAAGCCGGTCCGCGCCCTCCTGGCCGAGATACGGAGCGCACAGACCGTCGAACTTGCTGCGGAATTCGTCGTCCGCGAGGAAATTGTCCGGCTCGCCCTTCGGCACCACCACCAGTTTCTCAAACGCACCGTTCCGCGTCTTGATGCGCGCCACGCCACTCATGTTGGCGGGAAACTCCGCCTCCGCCCGCGGATCTACAACCGGTGTCACGCGGGCCGCCAGAGCACGTGTGGTGTCGTCGTCCAGGTGTTTCTTGTAATCGTCCCAGGCGAGGCCGCCCTCCCGCACCGCCACGGCGGCGCAGAACGGCATGGAAAACTGCCCGTCGACCACGCTCTTTGGATTGGCCTTGTCTTCGGAACCGCCGATGATCTTCCAGCCCGTTTCCGGCAGACCGATTTCAACCTCTTCGACATCTTCCGCGGCAATCCCGTGCTCCTTCATCAGCGCGACGATCCCGTCGATGGCTGCATGCGAGTAGCGGCAGGAGGGATAAGGCTTGACCGCGAGGCGCATGGTTTCCCATGTGGCGCCGAGATCGGCAGACGCGCGCTCGGGATCGGATTTCGGCGAATAGGCGTGCAGGAACCCGGCCCGGCCCTCGAACGCCTGTACCGGGCCCTTGAAGCCTTCCGCGGCCATGACCGCGCACATCAGACCGTTCTGTGCCGCCTGACCGACATGCGAACGCTTGGTCCACGCGCCGTCCGCGAGAAACTCCATCGAGCCCGCCGCCTGGCTGAGCGCGATGCCGAACGCGTTCTGGATGCCGTCGGCATCGAGGCCGATCAGCTTGCCCGCCGCGGCTGCAGCTCCGAACACACCGCACGTGGCTGTGGGGTGGAAACCCTGGTCGTAATGCGCCGTCGGGTTGAGGGCGAGCGACAAGCGGATCTGCACTTCATAGCCTGCGACGACCGCCGCAATAAGTTCCTTCCCCGACGCATCGTTCATCTGCGCAGCCGCGAGCGCTGCCGGAACGATCGGCGCGGAGGAATGGATCGACCCCTCGGCATGGGTGTCGTCAAAGTCAAGGGAATGCGCGAGCGCCCCGTTGAGGAGGGCCGCGGCCGGAGGTGCGTATGCGCGCTCATCTCCCATGACCGAGCAGGCGCCATCGGCGAGCCCGAGCTTCTCCACCGCGGCAATGAGACTCGGTGTCGATTCGGCGTCGTTGCGGGCACGGATGATGATGCCTGAAATGTCCAGGATCAGACGCTTGGCGCGTTCGGTGACGTCGGGTGGAATGTCCTCGAAACGCAGGCCCGCGACGAACTCTGCAAGCTGCCTTGTGATTCCCATAACTGACCTCCCTTGCGGAGTGCTTTGACCTTGCGTCCACTCCGCGTCTTATTCATAATGTCCGGACATTATATGTTGGCATCACACCGGAAAGCAACTCCCGCGCGCCGATGACCGAGAATACGCCACTCTACCGCACGATTGCCGATACTTTGCGACGCGAGATTCTGAGCGGCGGCTATGTCGTGGGCGATCCGTTCCCCAAGGAATTCGATCTCTGCGACCGGTTCAGTGTCAGCCGCCATACCATCCGCAGCGCGCTCAGCCGGCTTGAGCAGGAAGGTCTGCTGAAACGCAACAAGGCGACTGGAACCGTCATTCGCTCGACCGAGCCGTCCGCGGCCTTCATCCAGAAGCTCGCGAGCGTTGACGACCTGCTCCAATACCCTGTGGAGACTCGGCTCGATCCGAAGAGCCTTGACGATATCAAGGCCGACGAGGCGGTTGCGGAATGGTTCGAGGCACCGGTCGGGACGCCGCTGTCCTGCATCCGCAGTGTGCGCTCGCGCATCGATGACGGCATGCTGCTGTGCTGGAGCGAGGTTTATGTGCGCCGGAAATATGCCGGCGTCTTCGACGAGGTCGGCAAGGACACGCGTCCGCTCTACCGGATCGTCCAGCAGCTCTACGAGATCGAGATTTCCCGGGTCGAGGTCGAACTGGGCTCGGTTCTCATGATGAATCCGGAAGCCGGGTTTCTGATGGTCGAGGAAGGCACGCCGGCATTGCGGGTTCTGCGCCGCTACTATGAACGCGACGGCTCCGTCTTCGAGACGTCGGTCAGCCTGCATCCCCAGGACCGGTTCAACTACAAACTCACGTTTTCCAACGAACCGGCCGACGATTAGGCCGGCCCGCCAACAGGACAAACCGGGTCAACCTCTTGTACAAAGGGTTTGTCGACCCCTGAGAATATCCCTCCACCGCTTGAGTAAGGCATGACTTCAAAACAAATGGACTTGGTTATCCGGAACGCCCGGATTTTTGACGGAACCGGCGCGGCCGCCATCGACGGAGACCTCGCGGTTGCCGGCGACCGTATCGCGGCAATCGGCCCATCGCTCGATTGCCAGGGACACGAGGAAATCGACGCGGACGGCAAGGCTCTGGCGCCCGGCTTCATCGATGCACACACGCATGATGACCGGATTGTGCTCGCCGATCCGTCAATGACGTGCAAGGTCAGTCAGGGTGTGACCACCGTGGTCACCGGCAATTGCGGTGTATCGATCGCTCCGGTCGAGATCGACTTCCGCCCGCCGGGACCACTCGATCTGATCTGTCCCGATCCATCGGATTTTTTTGCAAGTTTCACCGACTATTTCGCCGCACTCGAAGCATCCCCTCCGAGCGTGAACGTGATTGCCCAGGCGGGCCACGCCTCGCTCCGCGTCGCGGTGATGGACACGTTCGACCGGCCTGCGCGTGATACGGAGATCGAGAAGATGCGGGCACTGCTGCGCCAGGCCCTGCGCGACGGCGCGGCGGGATTCTCGACGGGGCTCTACTACCCCCCGGCAAACGCCGCGCCGACAGAGGAAATCGAGGCCCTTGCAATGGTCGTCAATGAAGAAGGCGGTTTCCACTCGACGCACATGCGCGATGAAGCCGACGGCGTCGTCGATTCGCTTAACGAGACCTTTCGGATCGGCCGAACGGCGGACATCCCCGTGATCGTGTCGCACCACAAATGCGTTGGTCTGGCAAACCACGGCCGTTCCGCCGAAACACTCAAAGTCATCGACGCTGCCCGTGCGAACCAGCCCATCGGCCTCGACGTCTATCCGTATGTCGCCTCGTCGACGATCCTCAGAAAGGAACGTCTTGAGCTTTCATCGCAAATCATCGTCACCTGGTCGGATGCCGTCGAAGGGCTGGAGGGCCGCGACATCGAGGACATCGCGCGGGAAATGGGATTGTCGATCGAAGAGACGGTCGATGCGATCTCTCCGGCCGGCGCAATCTATTTCATGATGGATGAAAAGGACGTGCGCGCGATCATGTCCTACCCGCCCACCATGATCGGGTCCGACGGCCTGCCGCATGACCGCCATCCCCACCCCCGCCTGTGGGGCACGTTCCCGCGCGTGCTCGGACATTACTGCCGGGAGGAAAAACTGTTCCCGCTGGAAACGGCCATCCACAAGATGACCGGCCTGACGGCCCGGACCTTCGGCCTGAAGGACCGCGGGATACTTGGTGAGGGCGCGTTTGCCGACCTGGTCCTGTTCGATCCGGATGAGGTTATCGACATCGCGTCGTTCGACGCACCGCAGAGACCGGCGGCGGGCATCCTGCGTGTGGCGGTGAACGGGCAAACAGTCTGGACGGAACAGGGTGCGCACGACGCGCGTCCCGGACGTGTCCTGCGCGGTGGGTCTGAAGTCAGATCTCACTGAACCGGCAACGACGGAGACAGCATGAACAGCCCAGCCGACCTTCCCGAGCTTTCAGATGAAGAGCGCGCCGCGCTGGATGGACGCAAGGCGCGCGCCCGCGCCTGGTTTGAGGAACTGCGCGATGTGATTTGCAGCGCGTTCGAGGACGTTGAAAAGGACATGACGAGCGGCCCGTTGTCCGGGCGCGAACCGGGCACGTTCACCAGAACACCGTGGGAGCGGACCGATCACACCGGCGAAAAAGGCGGCGGCGGCGTCATGTCCATGATGAAGGGGCGGGTGTTCGAGAAAGTCGGTGTGCACACCTCGACGGTGTTCGGTGAGTTTGCCCCCGAATTCAGGGCACAGATTCCCGGTGCCAGTGAGGATCCCCGCTTCTGGGCGAGCGGTATTTCCCTCATTGCCCACATGCAGAACCCGAACGTGCCGGCGGTCCACATGAACACGCGGTTTGTTGTGACCTCGACAAGCTGGTTCGGCGGCGGCGCGGATCTCACGCCGGTTCTCGATGCGCGCCGGACACAGGACGACCCCGACACGAAGGACTTCCATGCCGCTATGAAGGCCGCGTGCGACGCACACGCAGTCGCCGACTATCCGCACTACAAGGCGTGGTGCGACGAGTATTTCTTCCTCAAGCACCGCAATGAAATGCGCGGTATCGGCGGCATCTTTTACGACTACCTCCATTCCGATGACGCCGCCGGCGGTTGGGACGCGGATCTGGCCTTCACCCAGGATGTGGGCCGGAAGTTCGTCGAAATCTATCCGGAGCTGGTTCGGCGCAACATGAACACGGAGTGGAGCGAAAAGGACCGCGAGGAGCAACTCGTGCGCCGCGGCCGCTACGTCGAATTCAATCTCCTTTATGACCGCGGTACCGTGTTCGGCCTCAGAACCGGCGGAAACGTCGACTCGATCCTGTCGTCAATGCCTCCGGTCGTGCATTGGCCTTGATGAAAACATGGGGGCCTTGATGAAAACGCGGGGTGTCTCCTCCGATCGTGCCGGTCTTACGCAGTTCAAATTCATGACGTAGGCACACGGATCGAAGCTCGACAGGGAGGCAACCGCCATGTCCGATTATCTTGCCGATGTGAAGAAATACGCGCCGGACGTGCGAATGAGCCCTGCCACAAGAGCCGGACAACAAGAAACGTGCCCGAAACGGGAGCGCACCCGTTGTCTCAAATGTCGCTCGCTTTCGCGAGCCGAAACCGCACGCTAGCTGGTGGACGCGCCTTGCCCGCCGCCGGAGCCCGAACCGCCGCTTGCCGCCAAAGGCTGCAGCTTGTCGCCGGATTGCTTGTCGGATTTCTCCGACTTGCTGTCCTGCTTTTCGGAGCCGCCGCCGCCCCTCTTGAGCTTGTCGTCGCCAAGACCGAGCGGATCGTTGACGCGCTGCGATGTGCCGTCGAAGTACGCCTCCTCATCCACGGACAGTGCCTTGCACACCAACTCGCCCTTGACCCTTGCCGATGAGGTCAGTGTCACGCGGATGCCGTGGATCGCACCGTCGACGGCGCCCCGCACAACGACCTTTTCCGCGGTGGCCTTTCCCTCGACCCGCGCGTCTTCGGCAATCAGCAATGTCCGGCATGTCACCTCGCCCTCGAGCGATCCCTTAAGCTCGATATCGCCCTGAGTTATGACTTCGCCCTTTATGTGCAGATCGTCCGCAATAACCGATTCAGACATACATATTTGCTCCCGTTCATACGCTGCTTTATTCCCCGCCTTTTTACGCAACGCTGGGGAAGTCACGTTCAGACATGCCTACAGTTTCGTTGGATACCCCCGCCGAATCCTGCCGCACGTACAATGATAGCCTCGCGCGTTGCGTGCAGCCACAGATACCCGACATGGCGCGTCAGCGACGATCACATCTGTGGATAAGTCTGGGGAAACTCGTCGCCGCCCCGGGGGCGCGGACCGCGCGCCCAACCCGAATTCCAGGCTCCGGAGGTCCCGCAGCGGGACAAACATTTACCCTTCGTTAACCAGACTTAACACAGTCTGAATTTAACGATTCGGCTGCTTGGGGCGACTCGTAGGAATTTGGACATTGTCGGGGGACAATGGACCATACTGAAACCAGAAGGATCAGGAAAAATGGCTCCATCTATCATCGGTGAGGACCTTACCGTAACCGGTAACATCATTTCGAAGGGAGAAGTCCAGGTTGACGGTGACGTGCAAGGCGATGTGTTCTGCTCAAGCCTCGTCGTCGGAGACCGGGGACGCGTCAGCGGTGCGGTGGTCGCCGAAGAAGTTACGGTCCACGGGCGAATTGCCGGATCGATCAATGCGCTCCAGGTCACGCTCGAATCCACCTCCCATATCGAGGGAGACATCTGCCACTCCGCACTCAAGCTGGAACACGGCGCGTTCTTCGAAGGCCAGTCACGCCGCTCCGACGATCCCCTGTCACAGGCCGCGGCCGGACTGGAGCCCCTCACGCAAGCCCCGGCGGCCAGCACAGGCAAGCTGCGCGCGGCCCGGCTCGAGCGGGCAGCCTGACCCCAGGCTGTACTTTTTTCGAACTGAGCTATCTGCGCCGGCCCGCCCGTTGAACGGCGGGCCGTATGCCTTGCGCTGTATCGCCGCATTTCCACAGCCGTGTTGTGATTGTCATCCAGATCGGGTCTAACGTGATGCGCGGCGCGTGAAGCCGTGATTCGTTTTCGCCTGATATGACTTTGAGATTTGACGTGTACTGGTCGATGCGTAGCCCGTTCTGCTACCTCGCATTGGACCGCATCCTCAACATCCGCAAACAGTACGACGTAGAAGTGGATTTGCGCGTGGTCTACCCGGTCGCGATTCGCAATCCCGACTTCTTCAAGACGGTATCGCCCCACTACCGCACCTACCATCTGCGCGATTCCAATCGCGTCGCGGAATTTCTGAACATCCCCTACCGGCGGCCGATCCCCGACCCGATCGTGCAGGACATCGAAACCAATGAGATCGCCGAGGAACAACCGTATATCCACGATCTCACACGGCTCGCGGTCGCTGCGGATGAGGCCGGCAAGGGGCTGGAATTCCAGGACCAGGTGATGCGGCTGCTGTGGGACGGGCGCACCAACAACTGGCACGAAGGCGCGCATCTCTCCAAGGCGATTTCCCGCGCCGGGCTCAATCCGGAAGCCCTCAGGCAAGCGATCAAATTGGACCCGGAACGCTACGACGCGGCGATTGAAGAGAACCAGGTGGGACAGGCCGCCGCCGGTCATAACGGCGTGCCGTTGTTCGTGTTTCTGGGTGAACCGTTCTTCGGTCAGGACCGGTTCGACATGCTGATGTGGCGCATGCGCCAGAGCGGATTGAGCTACCGTTAGACACAGGGAGTAACCTTTCGATCCGGTTGGAAATTGAACAAAGGCAAAATGTTGCGCATAATCAGGCGATTCATGGAAACAGAGAGGCCGCTGTAACGAAGAGTCGGGAGCCGATGCTCCACATAAAAAACGGGATGCGTGACCATGACAGCAGCTACCGCTACCGCGGATCGTGAAGCGCAAAAAATTATCAAGCCGTATCAGGGGATGGTCGCCTGGCCGAGCGTTATCCTGGCTTTTGCAATCATCGGCTCATTCGCGCTGGTCTGTGTGCTGGGAACAATGCGGATCATTCCGCTCTGGGTCGGCCTCATCGTCAATTCCCTGCTGCTCTATGCCATCCAGACACCGCTACATGAAGCGTGTCACGGCAACATCGCCGGACGCGATGGCCGCTGGATGTGGCTCAATCATCTTATCGGGTTTCTGTGCGGCGCGATTTTGCTGCATGAATACAAGGCCTTCCGGCATATGCATCTCATGCACCACCGGGAGACGAACGACGACGATCTGGACCCTGATCACTGGGTGAAGGTTTCACATCCCCTTGCGGTGCTGTTCCGCTGCTTCACCATCGTGCCCTACTACCACCACTTCTTTTTCCAGAAGATCGCCCTCAATCCGAAGGACCCTGCGAACTTCAAGGTGACGGCACACGTTATCGCCGCATACTGGGTTCTTTACTCCATCGCGTTCTGGCTGATCATCTTCGGTTATTGGCGCGAGGTGGTGATGCTGTGGCTTCTGCCGCACTGGATCGGCAGCGCGATCATCATCTATTTCTTCGCCTACATCCCGCACAAGCCGCACGACACCAAGGAGCGGTACCAGAACACCAAGATCTTCAAGGTGTCGGGTCCTTGGGCGCGAATCGTGAATTGGGCCTATCTGTTCCAGAACTATCACCTCATCCATCATCTGTTCCCACGCATCCCCTTCTACCTCTATCCCGAAGCCTTCAGGGATCTGCGGCCCGTTCTGGAGAAGCAACACTCGCGTATCCACGAGTACGGGCATTAGGCGACGGCGCTGAACCGTCCATCGCCCGCATCCAGGGCTCGGCAACCGGAACCCCCGTGACGTGAGCTATCTCCTTGTGAAATGGATCCACGTGGTGAGTGCGACCGTGCTGTTCGGCACGGGCATCGGCACCGCATTCTACATGTTCATGGCCAACCGCCGTGGCAACGCCTCGGAGATCTACTCCGCCGCACGCACGGTCGTGCTTGCGGACTTCATCTTCACCGCGCCGTCCGCCATCGTGCAACTGGTCACCGGCGTGATGCTCGTCCAGATTGCCGGGTACAGTTTTTCGGACCTGTGGGTTTGGCTGTCGCTGATCCTGTACGTCTTTGCCGGCGCCTGCTGGTTGCCCGTCATCGCGCTGCAATTCAGGATGCGAGACTTGGCAAAGACCGCGAGCGATACGGGTGAGCCGCTTCCCGATCACTTCCGAACGCTGGACCGCTGGTGGATCGTCCTTGGCTCTCTGGCCTTTCCCGCGCTGCTGATTGTCCTGTTCCTCATGGTCTTCAAGCCAACGTCGTGATGATCCTAGTATGAGCGCGGCAGGCCGAGCACGTGCTGGGCCAGATAGCTGAGAATGAGGTTCGTGGAAATCGGCGCGTTGCGCGACAGCCGCGCCTCGCGCCACTTGCGTTCGATGTCGTATTCGCAGGCGAACGCAAAACCGCCAT
Organism: Hyphomicrobiales bacterium; assembly: GCA_028280515.1. Lineage (GTDB taxonomy): Bacteria > Pseudomonadota > Alphaproteobacteria > Rhizobiales > Methyloligellaceae > UBA2767. The sequence continues at coordinate 8,772 of JANQLP010000206.1, read as the reverse complement.
GGCACGTGAAACAGGCCTCCGCCAGCTCCCAGGCGGCTTCCGATGCGAGCATCCGCGACATGTTGGCCTCGGCACCACATTTGAGCCCGGCATCGAACATGGCGCACGCCTTGCGGACCATGAGATCTGCGGCTTCGAGATGCGCGAACCCCCGCGCGATCGGAAACTGAATGCCCTGATTCTTGCCGATGGGACGGCCGAAGACGTGGCGTTCGTTTGAGTAGTTGACGGCCTTGTCCACAAAGTAGCGCCCGTTTCCGATGGACTCCGCCGCCGTGAGGCAGCGCTCCGCATTCATGCCGTCGAGGATGTACCGGAACCCCTTCCCTTCTTCGCCGATCAGCGCGTCGCCCGGGATCGGCACATTGTCGAAAAACACCTCGCACGTGTTGTGATTGATCATCGCCTTGATGGGCGTGATGGTGCAGCCGTTCTTCTGCGCCTCGCGCAAGTCGATGAGAAACGTGGAAATGCCGTCGGTGCGTTTCTCCACCTTGTCGGCGGGCGTGGTGCGCGCCAGCAGCAACATGAGATCGGAGTGGGCCGCCCGGCTGGTCCAGACCTTCTGTCCGTTGATCACATAGCCGTTGCCGCGCTTGTCGGCGCGGGTCTTGAGCTGGGTGGTGTCCGACCCTGTGGTCGGCTCGGTCACGCCGAACGCCTGCAGGCGCAGTTCTCCCTTGGCGATCTGCGGCAGATAGTGGGCTTTCTGCTCCTTGGAACCGTGCCGCAGGATGGTTCCCATGGTGTACATCTGCGCGTGTCCGGGGCTGGCGTTGCACCCGGTCGCGTTGATCGTCTCAAGGATAACGCTGCCGCCGCGCACCGGCAGGCCCGATCCGCCATATTCCTCCGGAATCAGGGCCGCGAGGTAGCCGGCTGCCGTCAAGGCGTCGATGAACTCGGTCGGGTAACTGGAGTCCGGCGGCTCGTCCTCCAGCTTCTGCCAGTACTCGGCCGGAAAATCGGCACACAGTGCGCGCACCTGCTCGCGAATTTCGGGATAGTCCTCTTCAAGAGGCATCGCCAGTTCGAACTCAGACATTCGCGCTCCCTGTCATTCTGCTCATTATGATTGTTGTTTCTCAGGCGGCGCTCGCCGGGACGAACCCGAGCGGCGGTCCCGCGGTGACGAATGTGCCTTGCGTCGGCTCGCCTTCGAGGTGGCGTTCCATCAGTTCACGCACTTCCAGCAGCGCGTCGAGATCGACGCCTGTCCTGAGCCCCATGGCTTCCAGCATGAACACAAGATCCTCGGTCACGATGTTGCCGCTTGCACCCGGCGCATAAGGGCAGCCGCCGAGGCCGCCCAGACACGAATCGAGCTCCCGCACGCCCGCCTCGACGGCCGCGTAGGCATTGGCGAGGCCGAGGCCACGCGTGTCGTGAAAATGCGCGCCGACCGCTACGTCCGCACCGACCGTACGGAACAGTTCGTCGAACAGGTCCCTGACCTGTTTCGGATTGGCGAAGCCCACCGTGTCGGCCACGCTCAGCCGGTCGGCACCGAGCTTGAGCAACTGCTCGGCACGGCGCATCACGTCCGCTACCGGCACCGGACCGGAAATGGTGCACCCGAACGAAGTGGCGAGCCCGCCCGAGATAACCGTCTTGCGTTGCGGATCGGCTGCATTGCGGCATTCGACGATCTGACGGAAGCCTTCGAGGGATTCGTCGACCGTCCGGTTCACATTGGACTTGTTGTGCGCTTCCGAGACCGACATGACGACACCGATCTGATGCGCCCCGGCGGCGATCGCATTCTCCGCGCCCTTCAGGTTCGGCACCAGCGCGGAAACCGTCAGGCCGGGAATCCGGATCGCTTCCTTCACCACTTCGGCGCTGTCCGCCATTTGCGGCAGGAGGTCGGGCCGCACAAAGGACCCCACCTGTATCTGCGGCACACCGGCGGCGGCCTCCGCCTTGATCCACTCAAGCTTGGCCCCGGTCGGAAACACGGTCTTGATGCTCTGCAGGCCGTCGCGCGGCCCCACTTCATGCACAAGAACGTCGATATCCTGTTGCATCGCTCCTCTCCTCAACGGCCCTTGTATTCGGGTTTGCGCTTCTCATTGAACGCCAGAATGCCCTCGCGGCGATCTTCCGTCGGCACGAGCCGGTTGTAGGCTTCAAGCTCGAACTGAAAACCGTTGAACCGGTCCACCTGGGTTGCCACCGAGATCGACCGCTTGGCCCGCATGATCGACTGCGGCGCGTTTGCGGCAATCTTGCGGGCTGTCTCCATGACGTCGTCGATCAGCGTGTCCGGCTCGCACAGCCTGTTGACGAGCCCCCATTGAAACGCCTCCTCGGCACTGAACGGCCGACCGGTGAGAATGATCTCCTTGGCGCGGCGTTCACCGACCGCATGCGGCAGGTTCTGCGTCCCCATGGCGCCCGGCATGATGCCGAGCGTGACTTCGGTCAGGGCGAAGCGCGCGACCGTGGACGCATAGGCGAAGTCGGAGGTCAGCACCATCTCGCAACCGCCCCCGTAGGCCGGCCCGTTAACGGCCGTGATCACCGGCACCGGGCACATGCGCATGGCGAGCACGCCCTGCTCGAAGACGGCATGCTGTTGCTGCCAGGCCTCGTCGGTCATGCCCTTGCGCTCCTTGAGGTCCCCACCGGCGCAGAACACTTTCCCGCGCCCGGTCAGGACAACGCAGCGCACGTCTTCGGTATCAACGTAGAGCCCCTCGAACAGGTCCTTCTGATCTCGGCCCATTTGGGTGTTCTTGGCGTTGGCGAAATCGGGACGATCGAGTGTGACGACGAGAACATGGTCGTCGACCCGTTCGACGTGCAGCGTTTCATAGTCGGTGCGCATGGATTTCCTCTCTAATTCCGGAACTCAAGCGGTCCCGGTGTCTTCGTCTTTGACGTCGGCGGTGTGCTCACCGAGCGCAGGGGCGTACCGGGTCAGGGCCGGCCGCACCCCGTCGAAACTGAGCGGCATGCCCATCAACTCCGGTCCGCCCTCCTGCGGCCTCTGGATGATGCCCAGCGCCCGGCTCTGCGGATCGCCCATCATCTCTTCGGCATCGCGTACGGGTGCGGAAGGCACGCCAGCCTCATCCAATGCCTGCCGCCAGTCGTCACGCGCACGCGTCTTCAGGATCGGCTCCATCAGCGCATTCAGTTCGGCCAGATTCTGCCAACGGTTCTGATTGGTCTCAAAGCGCGGATCCTGCGGCCATTCGGGATGGCCGAGCACGCCGCACAAGCGCTCGAACAGACGGTCGTTCGGAGCAGCCACGATCAGATACCCGTCGGCGCATTCATAGGCCTGATACGGCGCCATGCCGCGCGCGGTCGTGCCCTGGCGGCCGGGGCTCTTGCCGGTGGCCTGTACCGTGGGCACGGAATTCGCCATCCAGCCGAGCGCCGTTTCGTAGAGGGATGCATCGACAACGCAGCCCGAGCCGGTCTGCTCGCGCCGGTAAAGCGCACTCAGAATACCGACGACGCACCACATGCCTGTGCCCATGTCGATCATCGAGGGTCCGACCCGAACCGGCGGCCGGCCGACCTCACCGGTTACGCTCATGATCCCGCTCAAAGCCTGCATCAGGGGATCGTAACCGGGACGCTGCTGCATGGGTCCGGAGTTGCCGAACGGCCAGAGATTGCAATAGACCAGCCGCGGATTGGCCGCCGTCAGATCACCGGCACCGACCCCGTATCGGTCGACGTGGCCGGGACGCAAATTCTGAATCACGACATCCGCTTGCGTTTTGCAGAAGTCCTGCAGCCATTCACGCTGCGCCTCGTCCTTGAGATCGACGGTGATGCTGCGCTTTTCGCTGTTGAGATAATGAAACGTGGTCGACGTACCGTCGGGAAACATGTTGCCCCATTGCCGCGCGTCGTCGCCTCCGTCCGGGCGCTCCACCTTGATGACATCGGCGCCGAGTGCACCGAGAATCCAGCCGGCGTACGGCGCGGCAACGCTGGTGCCGATCTCGACAACCCGCACGCTCGCAAGCGGTTTATCGGGGTTTGTTGCAGTCATGAGGCCTAGGAATGTGCGTCTGGCGGGACGCACCAGAATGGGAACTCGACGCCGAATAGTCAAACGGGAAGGATATGCCGGTCAAGTGGGTGGCGCACAGCAACGCTGAAACACTGCCGGATCACTTGGGCGTCTCGCGGTCGTCAGGCCGACCCGAGAGCGCCTTGAGAATGCCGGCGCGAATATCGTCCGGCTGCGATTCCACGGCGCGCATGACCGCGCGCAACTCACGGCGCAAGCCGTAGACCTGGTCGAGGAGCGATAGCACGATCTCCACGGACTCGTTTTCCACGCCCAGATCATCACGAAGCTGCCGGATCAGATCGCAGCGCGCCACATCCACTTCCGTGTAACGCACACCCTCGTCGGACGCTGACGGAATGATCCACCCCCGCTGCACCCATGTCTGGAGGCGGATCCGGGTGACCCCGGTCACGCGGCGCAGAACGTCCTGTTCGCTCAGCCTCATCGCGTGCGCTCCAGATCCTTGCGCGGATCATATGAGTGCGTCTCCGCCCAGGATTTCATGAACGTTTCGAGTTCCTCGTCGATCTTTTCCGGCATGACGATTTTCAACCGCACCAGCTGATCGCCGCGTTTGCCTTTTCCGCCAATGCCCTTGCCACGCAGGCGCAACGTCTGGCCGGAGCTGGCGCCTTTCGGCACCGTCACTTTCACCTTTCCGGAGATGGTCGGAACCTCGATCTTGCCCCCCATCACCGCCTCGTTGACGCTGATGGGCACTTCGACGGCAATGTTGTTGCCCTCGCGTTCGAAGAACCGGTGCGGCCGGACGTCCATCGTGACCAGTGCGTCTCCGGCCGGTCCGCCGTTCAGGCCCGGCTGGCCCTTGCCCTTGAGGCGGAGGACCTTGCCATCCGCGATACCGGCCGGGATCGCGACGTCAAGAACGGTACCGTCCGGCATGGTGACCCGCTTCTTGTCGCCAAGGGCGGCTTCGAGAAACTCCACTGGCAGATTGTAACGGACATCCGCACCGCGCAGCTTGAGCCCCTCACCGCCAAAATCCCCACGGCTATATCCTCTCTGGGAGAACGCATCCTTGAACAGATCGCTCAGGTCCGCGAAATCCTCAAAGCCGGCACTCGAATGATACTGGTGCTGCGCATCCGCGTCGGCATATTGGCGGTAGAACTGGTGTTCGGGTCGCTCCGCACCGGTCTCGTCGAGTTCGCCTGCGTCATAACGCTTGCGCTTGTCTTCATCGCCGAGGACCGCGAATGCTCCTGAAATCTCCTTGAACCTCTCCTCCGCCGCCGTGTCGCCGGGATTAAGGTCGGGATGGTACTTCTTCGCGAGCTTGCGGTAGGTCTTGCGGATGTCCTCCTGCGAGGCGTCTTTCGTCAGACCGAGTACTTCGTATGGATCTCTTGCCACGTAAAACCCCCGAAACCGATATGTGCCGCAGCCCTGGCCGGACCTTCCACACCTTTGCGCGAGCGTTCACGATGGCGGGACGTGCTGCAGAACGTTCCTTCCTACCACAAACACGCAGCTGCGAAGAATAGAGTTCACGCCGCATGATCCAGGGCCTCGCCGGGGTGCCTCGGGAACGCTTTGCAGAACCCTCGGAAGACACTCATTAACCTCATCTACACCCAACGCGCGGTAGAGTCCGCGCGCAGCCGAGGTTTAAGGCTATGTACCTGTTTCGTCTTATTTATTACTCGAAGAATGCCGCGGTGAATCCGGAAGATCCGGATCTGCGCGCGGAATTGAAGCGCATTCTCACGTCGGCAAAAATGAACAATATGGCGAACGGCGTCACCGGCGCATTGCTGTTCAACCAGACCTATTTCGCGCAGGTTCTCGAAGGCGACCGCAAGGCTGTGACGGACACGTTCTGCCGCATCGCTACGGACCCGCGCCACTCCGATCTTGTCATTCTGGACGCGCGACCGATCTCGAAACGCCGTTTCGCGGACTGGTCCATGTGCTTTGTCGGCCAGCCGGTTTCCGAGGAAGTTCATCGGCGATACTGCGTCTCGAATGAATTCCTCCCGGCGAAGATGACGGCGGACGCTTTGCTCGGGTTTGTCGAGGCCCTGATCGACGCCACGCCCAGCGCGGTCCGGACAAACCGGCCAGGGTCAAATGAAGGGGCCGCGCGGAAACGCGTGTTCGGCGAGCGCGTTCTCAATCGCCAAAAGTACCGGCAGCAGGAACGTCCGGACAAGGCGGCGCAGCCGGCTGAGCCGGCCTGACACGCGCCGCGGCGCAAGGCGCCCGGCTGCGCCTGCTTGCGAAAACACCAAACAGGTCTATTATCCGCCGCGCATGGCAGCCGTCCCGAGGTTGCGCCGGACAATTGTGAACCAGCATGGCTGAACCGGGGCCATTCCCGAAACGAGAATTCGATCCCCGGAACACCGGGCCGCTCGACGGCGTGCGCGTCCTCGACCTGTCGCGGGTCGTCGCCGGCAACATGCTGACGTTGCAGCTCGCCGATTTCGGCGCCGAGGTCATCAAGATCGAGGACCCGGCAAAAGGCGACCCGCTCCGTTCGTGGGGCAATGACGGCGTCGAGACCACATGGAAGGTCTATTCGCGGAACAAGAAGAGCATCGGGCTGAACCTGCGCGAGCCGAAGGCACGCGAGCTCCTGCTGGAGCTGGCTGCGACGGCACATGTGCTGGTGGAGAACTTTCGCCCCGGACGGCTTGAGCAGATGGGGCTCGCGCCCGAGACCCTGCACGAAGAAAACCCCAAACTCGTCATCGTGCGCGTGTCCGGCTTCGGGCAGACAGGCCCGTATCGCGAGCGGCCGGGCTTCGGCACGCTCATCGAGGCGCTGTCCGGATTTGCGGCACGGAACGGTTTTGGCGACCGCGAACCCGTGCTCCCCCCACTCGCCCTCGCAGACATGGTGTCCGGCCTTACCGGCGCCTACGCGACCATGGTGGCCCTGCGCGAGGTCGAGGTGAAAGGCGGCAAGGGTCAGGTGATCGATCTCGCCCTGCTCGACGCCATGCACGCCATCATGGGGCCGGAAGCCATGGTGCTCAAACTCACCGATACCGTGAAGGAACGCGTCGGCAACGCCTCCAACACGGCTGCGCCACGCGATGTCTACCGCACCAGCGACGGGAGTTTCATTGCCCTGTCCGCATCGATCCAGACCATGGCGGAACGGCTTTTCAGAGTCATTGGCCGCGAAGACATGATCGACGATCCGCGCTATCGCACCAATCAGGATCGGGTGCGCCACAAGGACGAGGTCAATGGTATCGTCGCGGCCTGGGTTGCGGAGCGGACCCGTGATGAGGTCATGGAGATCTTCGAGCGTGAGGAAATCACCGCGTCGCCGATTTACGATCCGCGCGACATGGAGCGTGACCCGCATTTTGTCGAACGCGGCGTGATCGTCGAGTTGCCCGACGAGGATGTCGGAAACGCCCCGATGCACAATATCGTGCCGCGCCTGTCTGAAACGCCGGGAACGTTTCGGCATCCGGCACCCGGCGTCGGGGAAGATACGGACGACCTGCTGAATGAAATCGGCGTCGGCCAACGCGAGCGTGATGCCCTGCGCTCAGCCGGTGTCATCGGCGGCGGGAGCGATGCCACATGAGCACCAACAACCCGCCCTCTCCGATTTGGCGGTCGTTGCTCTATGTCCCCGCCAACAACCAGCGCTTCATTACCAAGGCGCATACGCGCGGCGCCGACGCCATCATCCTCGATCTGGAGGACGCGGTACCGCAGGCTGAACGCCCGGCGGCGCGGGCCGCATTGGCAGATACGGTCGAAACCGTCGGACAGTCGGGCGCGGACGTTACCGTTCGGATCAACCGTCCGTTGCGTGAAATGATCGCCGACGTCGACGCGTCGGTCATTCCCGGCGTACGCGCCCTGTTTGTTGCCAAGACCGAGAACCCCGGCCATCTGCGTCTCGTCGACGAGCTTGTGACCGAGATCGAATGCGAACGGGGCCTGCCCGTAGGTGGCATCGGGTTTTCGGTCATGATCGAAAGCCCCGGCGCACTGCGTCACGCGGCAGCAATCGCGTCCTCAAGTCCGCGCGTGCTCTCCATGTCCCTTGGGGGTGAGGATTTCGCAATGGAAATGCAGGCTCCGCCCGATCCGGAAACGCTGGAGTTGCCGAAACTCCTGTGTCTTATGGCGGCACGCGAAGCGGGCGTTATGCCGCTCGGGTTTCTGGGCACCGTCGCCGACTACACTGACCTGGAGAGCGTGCGCGCCGTCCTCGCACGTTCGCGCAAGTTCGGGTTCGAAGGCGCCAGCTGCATTCACCCGGCGATGGTCCCGCTCCTCAACGAGGCCTTTGCACCGACACCGCAAGAGGTTGACTGGGCACAACGCGTGGTGCGCGAATACGCGGCCGCGCAGGCCGACGGCAAGGGCGCCATCACCGTCGACGGCAAGATGGTGGATGTGCCAGTTGCGGTTCGCGCCGAACGCGTCCTCGCACGGCGCAAGGCGATCGCGGAAAGAGCCGAACCGAAAAGCTAGAGCCCATTCGGCTAAATCGGTGCCATTCTGGCGGAGCGATTTTGCGACAGGATCAAGTAAAGGCCCGTGGCGCGTACCCGAGTGTACGGGCGAGGGCCTTTGCGCCGGGATTGGCGCAAACCCGCCCGTCCCGAAAGGGTTTCCGATTGGCGGACGCCCGCCGGCGAAACGGCCTTGCCCGATGCGCCAACATCGCGCTGCGACCGTTTCGGCGACGGATCGTACACGCCAATCGAGAAACAGAATTGACTCGGATTTAGCCG
>JANQLP010000198.1 GCA_028280515.1 Hyphomicrobiales bacterium | reverse complement strand
GTGGTGCTGGCCGCCGCCGGCGTGTCAGCGTTCATGGTCCGCCGGCGCGTTGACCGGCTGAACATGATCCAGGCGCTCAAGACCCGGGAATAAGCTCATGAACGCAACATGGACCAAACGTCTCATCGGCGGTGCGATTGCCCTCTCGGTTCTGGGCATGTTCGCCTATGCGCTCATGCCGCAGCCCGTACTGGTCGACACGGCGGTGATCGGCAAGGGCCCGCTGACGGTGACGGTCGATGAGGAGGGCGAGACGCGCATCCGCGAAATCTACGTCGTCTCCGCACCGATCGACGGCAAGGTGCTGCGCTCGCCCCGCGAGATCGGTGACGAGGTTGAAAAGGACAAGACGTTGCTCGCCATCATCGAGCCGGGCGATCCCTCGTTTCTCGATGTCCGCGCCCGCCGTGAACTGGAGGCGAGTGTCGCAGCCGCTGCAGCCGCCATCCGGCGCACCCAGACGGAGATCATTCGCGCAGAATCCGAGCTGAAATTCGCACAAAGCGACCTGAAACGGGCCGAGTCGCTGGCGGAACGGGGAACGGTGTCTCAACGCACGCTCGAAAAGGCCCGCCTCGACGTGGACGTGCGCAAGTCCGCCCTCGAGGAGGCACACGCCAACCTGGAACTGCGCAAGCAGGAACATGAGAGCGCCAAGGCACGCCTGATCGGGCCCGAGCACACCGCGCAGCAGGTTCGGGACGGTTCGTGCTGCGTCGAGGTGCGCGCGCCGGTGAGCGGCCGGGTGCTCGAGATCGACAAGGAAAGCGAGCAGGTCGTCAAGGCTGGTGAACCGCTGTTGCGCATCGGGGATGAGAAAGACCTGGAAATCGTCGTCGATCTGCTCTCGACGGATGCGATCAAGGTCAGGGAAGGCGCCGATGCGGTCATCGAAGGCTGGGGCGGTCTGGTCGCCCTGCCCGCACGCGTCCGCCGTGTCGATCCCGCCGGTTTCACCAAGGTTTCAGCACTCGGTATCGAAGAGCAACGGGTCAACACCATCCTCGATCTGACGATCCCCCGGGAAAAGCTCCCCGGTCTCGGACACGATTTCAGGGTGTTCGTGCGCATCACCGTGTGGGAGTCGGACGATGCGCTGAAGGTTCCGTTGAGCGCCCTGTTCCGCCACGCCCAGGATTGGGCGGTGTTCGAAGTGCGCGACGGGATAGCAAAGATCACGCCGGTAAAAATCGGCCAACGCAACACTCGGGAGGCGCAGGTCGTTGAAGGCCTGCAGCCGGGCGCACAGGTCATCCTGCACCCCAGCGACCGGGTCGAGGATGGCACCAAGGTGGAAGAGCGGGCAACGGCCAAACCGTCCTGAGTCTCCCATCTCACGGGCAATACTGGTCCCGATCCGGCCACGCCATGCCGCCCCCTTCATCTCTCAAGAAAGTGAGCGGGCGCTTGCAATTGAGTGAGGGCCTGCCCCCGGCCGGCGCGCATTCCGTAACGGAATGACAGAAATCCACCTTGCAGAAGAATGTCATGCCGATTTGGCATCTATTTTGAAATTTATTTCTACTAAATCCGCTTGATTTTCAGCAAAGAAAGAAAAATATTCTCCATCAAGCGGACCAAGGATGAATTTCAAAGGCGGACAATAAACCCCTGATGCGGATTTGCATCGCGGACAATCAGGATTCTCATCATGGCAAAGAAAATAAAAGGCCCTCAGGTCCTGACGGCCAACCTTCTGAGCGACGGCATGGTCGTCTTCCTGGGCAGCGACGGGACATGGCGTGCCAGCATCGATGCGGCCGACATGGCCCGGACCGAGGACGGCGCGGCCGCCCTTGAGGCGCGGGCGGCCGTGTTCGTGCGGACCAACCACGTCGTCGACCCGTATCTCATTGCCGTTGATGACACTGGTTCCGGCTTCGTCCCGGTCGCATTTCGCGAGCGCCGGCGGATTGCGGGGCCTAGCGTTCAGCCCTTCTTCAACACCCAGCCGAACGGCCGGTTGGCGTTTGCCGGTTAGGACCCTGCTGCCATGTACAGATATGACGAGTTCGACACCACGTTCGTGCGCCAGCGCGTCGATCAGTTCCGTGACCAGGTGAACCGACGCGTTTCCGGTGACCTCACGGAGGAGCAGTTCCGTCCTTTGCGGCTGATGAACGGGCTCTACCTCCAGCTTCATGCCTACATGCTGCGGGTCGCCATACCCTACGGCACGCTCAACGCGCGGCAGATGCGCCAGCTTGCGTTCATCGCCGATGAATACGACAAGGGCTACGGGCATTTCACCACGCGTCAGAACATCCAGTTCAACTGGCCGAAGCTGCCGGACGTCCCGGACATCCTTGAGCACCTCGCCGATGTCGAGATGCACGCCATCCAGACCAGCGGCAACTGCATCCGCAATGTGACTGCCGACCAGTGGGCCGGCGCGACCGCGGACGAGTTCGAAGACCCGCGCCCCTATGCGGAGCTGATGCGGCAGTGGTCGAGCCTGCACCCGGAGTTCTCGTTCCTGCCGCGCAAGTTCAAGATTGCCGTGACCGGAGCGGCTGCCGACCGCGCGGCCATCGCCTATCACGACATCGGCCTGCGGCTGAAACGGAACGCGGCCGGCGAAACGGGCTTCGAGGTCATGGTCGGTGGCGGCATGGGCCGCACACCGATGTTGGGGGCCACGGTCCGCGACTGGCTGCAGAAGGAAGAGCTGCTCGCCTATCTCGAGGCCATCATGCGCGTCTACAACCTGCACGGCCGCCGCGACAACAAGTACAAGGCGCGGATCAAGATCCTTGTCCACGAATTGGGCGCGGAGGAGTTCACACGCCAGGTCGAAGACGAATACGCGCGGATCGATGCGCCGCGCATCATGCCGCCGCCGCAGGAACTCACGCGCATCAAGACATACTTCGCGCCGCCCGCGTATGAAGAGCTCGCCGATCAGTCGCCGGAGCTCGCGCGGCGCATGAATGAAAACACTGACTTCGCACAGTGGGTTGACCGCAACGTGGTCGCACACAAGCAGGCGGGATACGCGATCGTCAACATTTCGCTCAAGCCCGTGGGCGGCGTGCCCGGTGACGCATCGGCGGCGCAGATGCGCGCCGTCGCCGATCTCGCGGAAGACAAGTCGCTCGACGAAATCCGCGTCACGCACGAGCAGAACCTTGTGTTGCCGCATGTGCGCAAGGCCGACCTCTATGAGGTCTGGCAGTCCCTCAAGGCGCATGATCTGGCCGATGCCAATATCGGCCTTGCGACGGACATCATCGCGTGTCCGGGCCTCGATTATTGCGCATTGGCCACCGCGCGCTCGATCCCGATCTCCCAGGACATTTCCCGCCGCCTCGGCGACATCACACGTCAGCGGGACGTCGGCGACCTCAAGATCAAGATATCGGGCTGCATCAATGCCTGCGGCCATCACCATGCCGGGCACATCGGCATCCTTGGCCTCGAGAAGCGCGGCGAGGAGTACTACCAGATCACACTCGGCGGCAGCGGCGACGAGAATGCCTCGATCGGTGAGATCATCGGTCCCGGCTTCTCAAGCGAAACCGTCACCGACGCCGTGGAAACCATTGTGGACACCTATGTGGGCCTGAGACAGGACGGCGAGACGTTCCTCGACGCATATCGCCGCGTCGGCCCCGACCCCTTCAAGGAGGCTGTTTATGCCACTCATTAAAGACGGACAGTTCGTCGCGGACAGTTGGACTGTCCTGGAAGACGAAGCGGAGATCCCGCCGAACGGCGATGTTATCGTGTCGCTGGAGCGCTACATCTCGGAGGTGGACGTGCTGGTCCGGCGCGTTGGCCGCGTCGGTGTTGCGCTGGAGAACACCGCAGACCCCGAAGAGATCGCACCGCACCTGAGCGATATCGATCTGATTTCACTCACCTTTCCCGCATTCACCGATGGCCGCGCCTACTCCCAGGCCCGCCAGCTGCGTCATCATCTGGGATATGGGGGTGAATTGCGTGCAACCGGCAGTGTGCTCGCCGATCAGGCCGGATTCCTCACTCAAGTGGGCTTCGACACCTTCGAAGTGCCGTCCGGTCAGTCGATCGACGTCTGGAACACGGCGAGCGGGTCTGTGACCCTTGCCTACCAGCGTGGCTATGAAGGTAGCCGAAAGACGCGCGACAAATTGCAGACTTCACCGGCCCCGCAACTCACCCCAGATTGCGCAGCTGTGGCCGGGCAAACGGTCCCCGCCTAAAGGGCAGATCCGCGCTCACGGCCAGCCGGCTCAACAGGAAAACCTCTGGATAGTGGACAGATGACGTACGCCGTTACGGAAGCCTGCATCAATTGCAAATTCACCGACTGCGTCGAGGTGTGCCCCGTCGATTGCTTTTACGAGGGTGAGAACATGCTCGTCATTCACCCCGACGAGTGCATCGACTGTGGCGTGTGCGAACCCGAATGCCCGGAAGAAGCGATCATCGCCGACACCGAGCCCGGCGCTGAAAAATGGGTTGCGCTGAACCAGAAATACTCCGAAATTTGGCCAAACATCACCGAACGCAAGGACCCGCCCGCGGACGCACAGGATTGGTCCGGCAAACGGGACAAGATGGATTATATTTCCCCGGCGCCCGCTTCCGCCTAGAATAGGCCCGCGTTACGAGACTGAGACCGATGGCCGAAACTGCAGTCGCTTCCGGCGCGGCGGATACCGCGCGCAAAACACCTCTGGTTGTGCGCTTTGCTGGTGATTCCGGCGACGGCATACAGCTTGCCGGACTGGAATTCGCAAAATCTACCGCCGAAGCGAAATCCGACTTCATGACGTTTCCGGACTATCCGGCGGAGATTCGCGCGCCGGCCGGCACGCTGTTCGGCGTTTCGGCCTATCAGATCCAGTTCGACTCCGACGAGGTCCTGACACCGGGCGACGAAGCCGACGTGCTGGTCGCCTTCAATCCGGCTGCGCTGAAGACGAACCTCCAAAACCTCAAAGCCGGCGGTGTCCTGGTCGTCGATGAAACGCATTTCGACAACCGCGGGCTGAAAAAGGCCAAGCTCGAGACAAATCCGCTCGAGGACGGCTCGCTCGACGGATACCAGCTGATCACCGCCGACGTGGTGAAACGGACGATCGAGGCGCTTGCACCGCTTGAGCTCGGGCGCAAGCAGGCCACCCGCGCAAAGAACTTCTGGGTCCTGGGTCTGGTGTACTGGCTATTCGGACGCCCCGTCGAGCCCACCGAAGCATGGCTCAAGTCGAAGTTCAGGAAGACCCCGGAAGTGGCCGAGGCCAATACCATGGCACTCAAGGCCGGCCATGCCTATGCCGAGACCATTGAGCTGTCGGCCGTCCGGGATTATGCGGAGCCGCGCGTTGCCAAAGGCAAGAACCGGTCGCGCATCATTTCCGGTACGCAGGCGATGGCCTACGGCATCGCCGCGATTTCGGCCCTTGGCAAACGCGACGTCGTCTATTGCTCCTATCCGATCACGCCGGCATCGATCCTGCTCCACGCGCTTGCCCGCTTCGAAGCCGGTATCCGGACCTTTCAGGCGGAGGACGAAATCGCCGCGGTGTCTGCCGCGCTCGGTGCGTCCTATGCCGGGTCGCTCGGTATCACGGCAAGCTCCGGACCCGGCCTGTCGCTGAAAACGGAAGCAATGGGTCTTGGCGTTTCAGTTGAGCTGCCGCTCATCGTCATCGACGTTCAACGCGGCGGACCGTCCACGGGCATGCCCACCAAGCCGGAACAGTCGGACCTCTCCATGGCCGTTTATGGCCGGCATGGCGAAGCGCCGGTTCCGGTTCTGGCGCCGGCAACACCGGATGAATGCTTCTGGATCATGCTGGAGGCCGCACGTGCCGCGATCGACGCCATGACACCTGTCATCGTGCTGTCTGACGCCTACCTGGCGAATGCGGCGTCGGACTGGGAATTGCCGGATATCGATGCCATTCCCGATATCGACTGGCCCGAGCACGAGCCCAACGGCGCGGATTTCGAACCCTTTGCCCGCGACCCCGAAACGCTCGCCCGCCCCTGGGTCGCGCCGGGCACGCCGGGCCACGCGCACCGGATCGGCGGCATCGAAAAGTCGTCAGGGTCCGGGCATATCTCGTATGACCCGGACAATCATGAAGAGATGACGCGGTTGCGGGCAGAGAAGATCGACCGGCTTGCCGCGCGCTGGCCGGAAGTTACGATCGAGGACGGACCGGAGGATGGCGATCTTCTGGTGATCGGCTGGGGCTCGACCTATGGCTCCATCGCGCAGGCGGTCAGGGAACTGAACGCCGAGGGCAAACGGATTGCCCATGTACATCTGCGCCATCTCAATCCGCTGCCGCGCGGTCTGCCGGAGTTGCTCGACAGATTTCCCCATGCGGTCACGGTCGAGTTGAATACCGGCCAGCTCTGCTCGATGCTGCGCAGCGCATATCTCAAGCCCGTGGAGTGCATTTCGCAGGTAAACGGACAGCCGTTCCAGGTCTCGAAGCTGCGCGATGAATTCACCAGGCGTCTGGAGGCGCTCGCGACATGAACATCATGGACGTCAAACAGCTCAGCGCGAATGACTTTGGGTCCGATCAGGAGGTCCGCTGGTGCCCCGGCTGTGGCGACTATGCCATCCTGAAGGTGGTCAAGACCGTGCTGGCGGACATTGGCCGCTCCCCCGATGAGGTCGTGTTCGTTGCCGGCATCGGCTGCGCCGCGCGCTTCCCCTACTACCTGTCGACCTACGGCTTTCACACTATCCATGGCCGTGCGGCCGCCGTCGCGACCGGCGTCAAGCTGGCCAATCCCGATCTCGATGTCTGGGTGGTCGGCGGCGACGGGGATTTCATGTCGATCGGCGGCAATCACACGCTTCACGCGCTGCGCCGCAATGTCGATCTGAACCTGCTGCTGTTCAACAACGCCATTTACGGCCTCACCAAGGGCCAGTACTCGCCGACGTCACCGGTCGGCACCCGGTCCCCAAGCACGCCGGGCGGCTCCGTGGAGCAACCGGTCAATGCCGCGAGCTTCGCGCTTGGTGCCGGTGCCAAGTTCGTCGCGCGCGGCGCCGACACGCTGCAGACCCACCTGCCGGGCGTTCTCAAACGGGCGCACGACTACAGGGGCGCGTCTTTCGTTGAGATATTGCAGAACTGCATCGTCTATCACGACGGCGCGTTCGGCGCGATCAACGACCGGTCGGAGTCACAGAACGTCACGGTCCGGCTCGAACACGGTCAGCCCATGCTGTTCGGCAAGGAAAATGACAAGGCGCTTGTGTTCAACGAGCAGAAGGGCACGTTCGAAGTCGCGGAACTGTCGCAGCTCGACAGCGAAACGAATGTGGCCGTCCACGACGAGACGAATATCGACCGCGCCTTTGCCCTGGCGCAGATGGAGCAGCCCGGTCACCCGGTGCCGCTGGGTGTTCTCTATGCGGAACCCTGTCCCGACTTTGTCGAGGCGCGGGGCTTCACCGGAACCCGGAGCGCGTGGGACCGCGACGCGCTGAAGGCACTGCTCTGAACACACGTCGGCTGCCCCATCGCGGCCGCGCGATTGACGGGCGTCAAAGCACCGCGGCAACGTTGCGCACATTATGCCGCATACTGACAATAGATCGTGCGAAGGACGTTGATCAGCCGTGAAACCCGTCAAGACATGCATCCTCGTTGCCGATGGCGCGCACGCCCGCGTCTATCTCAATTCAGGCCCCAATCAGGGTATTACCGAGGTTGAGCGATTTGCGCGCGACATCGATCTCAAGGCGAGCCGTGACATCGACGCCGACCGGCCGGGCCGTACATTCGATTCCGGCGGCGAGGGACGTCATGCGATGGAGCCGCCGACCGACGCCAAGCGCCACGTGAAGCAGGAGTTTCATCGTGAACTCGCCGCAGACATCGAAGCCGCCTTGAAGGCGGGCAAATTCGACCGCCTCGTCATCGTCGCTGCTCCTGCGACTCTGGGAGATCTGCGGCAGGAGTTTTCAAAGACTGTCACCGACAAGATCCACGGCGAAATCTCCAAGAACCTGATCAAGGCAGATGAGCAGGAGTTACTGGGTCAACTCGGGACCGTACTTGCGGTCTAGAGCCTATTCGGTTAAATCGGAGCCATTCTGACGGAGCGATTTTGCGACAGGATCAAGTAAAGGCCCGTGGCGCATACCCGAGTGTACGGGCGAGGGCCTTTGCGCCGGAAT
>JANQLP010000179.1 GCA_028280515.1 Hyphomicrobiales bacterium | reverse complement strand
CGCCATCGCCGAGGGCAAACTCTCCGGCGACGAGACCGTTGATGCAAAAGTGACGCTCTCCATCGACAGTCTCCGTCTTTCCACCGACATCACCGGCTCGATTGATCTCAAATAGCTACCCAACGATTTCGTCACCCCAAACTTGATTCACTGCTGTCCGGTTTAGCACGGTTGGAATTGTATTGTGCATTGGTTTGGATCGTCGGGTCTTGTTTTGAGGGGTTTGAGGAGGTCGCGCAGGTCGCGCCGGTGCATGAGGCATTGCCGTATGAGGCGTGAGAACGCCTGAAGTTTTGGCACCGCTTTTTGTGCGCCGTGAGCGGCGCGCAGGATGAGGAACGCGATCAAGGCGACGTAGATCTGGATTTTGACGGCATTTTCGCTGCTGCCGATGAAGTGCTTGAGCTTGAGGTTCTGTTTGATCCACTTGAAGAACAGTTCGATCTCCCAGCGCATTTTATAGAGTGCGGCGATCTCGGCGGCGGATGCGTCGAGATCGTTGGTGAGCAACCTGAGAGGCGTGTCTTTGTCCCGTTCGACGACGATTTCGCGCACGGGGCCTCGATAGGGATTTTTCCCTCGCTTGATGTGTTTGGAAAGAAGCCCGATACGGTCGGCGGCAATACCGCCGGAGGCGCTTTCGAGGGCCCTTTCCGTACAGTCGGTGAGCTTCGTATTGGTCTTCAAGCGGGTTACGAAGCGGCACCCGGCGCGATCCAACCTCCCCCACCATTCATAACTATAGTAAGCCAAATCAAAGACGTAGGTCGCACCGGGCTCAATCGTCATGGCTTGGGCAGGCGTGATGTCGGCGACGCTGTTGGCCGTCACGAAGGCCTCAAGCGGCAACGTCTCATGGGGATCGTAGACGATATGGACTTTAGCGAAGTGATGCTCCTTGATGGGCGGTGCCCAGTGCGCGCTGTTCGTTGTCAGAGCGAGGCGCGAGGAATCGATCAGACGGACCGCGTCACGAAGTTTGCGGCGCAGACCGGGACGCGCGCGGGCAATCAGCGCCGCGAATACATCGGCATAGACTTGCGCAGGGCGCTTGGCATTGGCGTCGGCCAGGGTCGAACGTGAAATGGGACGCGCGCCGTGGTGATAGAGACGGGAACTCCAGCTCCGTAATCCCATCTCGATCTCGCGCAACGAAACCGCCCCGGCCAACTGACCGTAGAGAAGCGCCAAGAACTGATCGCGCGTCCGCAACCGCCGGACCCGGCGGTCCGCCCCATGGGCCGCAACCCCAGCGTCAAAAACATCCCACGGAATATGTTGGGTCAACTGATGGAAAACACTATTGTGATGGCGCATGGCATTGATCTCCATTTCATGTCCGGAACGCGTGCAAACGTCCGATAGGAAGTAGAATCAATGCCGTGCAACCAGTCCACAGTTTTAAACCGGACAGCAGTGAAACGAGTTCAGGGTGACGACGAGTCCGTTTCTTCCTTGTCGGGTTTCTTCTGCCCGATCTTGCTTTCTTCGCCTCTAACGAGCCTTTGGATGTTGTCCTTGTGACGGGCGATCCCGATGAAGGCGAGGCCGGCCGCCATGTATGCGACCGGAGGATTGCCCGAAACCCAATACCCGGCGAACGGCGCCGCGGCGAGGGCAGACATGGACGCCAGCGAAGAGAAGCGGAAAATAAGCGCAACCACTAACCAGACGGCGCAGGAAATCAGCCCGACAGGCCAGGCGACAGCGACCAGGGTGCCGAGCGACGTCG
>JANQLP010000116.1 GCA_028280515.1 Hyphomicrobiales bacterium | reverse complement strand
GGATTCGGGTTTCGCTTCGCTGCCCCCAGACCCCTTTACGGAACGCCGGTTTCCTGCTCCGGTTGACCCACATTCCGCTCGTTCCTGCGAAAGCGGGAGAAACGTTCATCGGAAATTCCGGATCCCGCCTGCACGGGGACAAACGGACCAGCTTCTCCAGGGGCATCCAACCGGTTAGCGGTGAAGAGCCGATATCGACCGGTTTTTCTGGCGCCAAGCAATCAACACGACGACGACGGCCGTTATCCCAAAGACCACACCCATGACCTGCGGATCATAGTGAGAGCCGCGAATGGGATAGAGCTGCCACGATACGTTTTGCGCCATGTGGAACAGCGTGACGATCAACACGCTCTGGCCGGCGGCATTGTAGAGGGCGACCATGATCACGCGCACCGCAATGGTGCCGAGCGTCCACCATGCCATCCATTCGACGGACCGATCCACCTGGAGCAGCGGGACGAAATGATACACCGCCCAAACCGCTCCGACGACCAGGCCGGCGGGGAGCGCGCCCCACCGCTTCTGCAGAGGATCGGTCGCATAGCCGGTCCATCCGAGCTCCTCCAGCAGCGCACCGATGAAGAACATCGCGCTCAGGAAGGCGACATCCGCCAGCGTGATCTGAGGCGCCGGAAGCGGATTTCCGGCAAAGCCGCTGACGGCGACCGCGAGGAGGTTGAGCGCCGGCATCAGCAGCAGCGCCGGCAGATACCAAACCCAGGATCTCACGCGGCGGCAGTCGAACGACCGCGCCAGCAAAGCGGCGACGCCCTTTCTTCCATCTTCCCGAAGCCGAAGAATCAAGGCGGCCAGCGCCGGGGCGATGACCATCAGGGCCGCAATAGGAAGGCCCGGCAATAACTGAAGACCGGTGAACGCGCCGAGCGCCCAAAACGGCACCGATAGCAGGATTACGAGACCAAAGAACAGAAATGGCGAGCGACGGTCGGTGGCGCCAAGCTGCTCTTTCTTGCCGGTGTCATCGGTGCGGGGCGGCAGTGCGTTCACGGCACCAGGATCGACGATCCGGTGGTGGCGCGTCCTTCCAGATCGCGATGTGCCATCTGCACGTCCTTGAGCGCGTAGGTCTGGTTGACGGGGATCGTCACCTTGCCCGACCGCACGACGTCGAACAGCTCGTTCGCAAGGCTAAGATACTCCTCGCGCGTTGCCGCGTAATGGAAGAGCGTCGGACGCGTCGCGAACAGCGAGCCCTTGGCCTGCAGCAGGTTGATGTTGAACGCTTCGATCACCCCGGAGGAATTGCCGAAGCTGACGAACATGCCGCGCAGGCGCAGGCAGTCGAGCGAGGCCGGAAACGTCGCCCTGCCGACGCCGTCATAAACGACCTCGCAGAGCTTGCCGTCCGTGATCTCCTTGACGCGGGCGACGAAGTCTTCGTCGCGATAAAGGATCGGGTGATGGCAGCCATTGGCCTTGGCAAGCTCCGCCTTCTCCATGGAGCCGACCGTGCCGATGACATTGGCGCCGAGCAGGTTCGCCCATTGGCAGGCGATGAGGCCGACCCCGCCGGCGGCGGCGTGGATCAGCACGTTCATGCCGGCCTCGACCTTGAACAGTCGGCGCAGCAGATAGCATACGGTCATCCCTTTCAGCATCATCCCGGCGGCCTGCTCGAAACTGATGTCGTCGGGCAGAATGATGACCCGGTCGGCCGGCAGGACGCGCTCGGCCGCATACCCGCCAGGGCCGAGTACATAGGCGACGCGGTCGCCCGGCTTGAGATCGGTTACGCCCTGCCCGATCTCGACGACTTCCCCTGCCCCTTCATGGCCCGGAATGAAGGGCAGGCCAGCCGGCGGGGGGTAAAGCCCGCTACGGAAGTAGGTGTCGATGTAGTTGATTCCGCAGCCGCGCTGCTTGATGCGGATTTGCCCCGGTCCGGGCGGCGCGATCTCGACCTCTTCATAACTCAGCACCTCCGGCCCGCCCGTCCTGTGCACGCGCACCGCTGCGACCATCACGTCCTCCTTGTTGTTCTTGAAACGGGAGCGGCTGCGCGCGGACCGGCCCGGCGCCCCGACCGCAGGCAATCATAGGAACCCGGCGCCCCGGCGCAAGAACCAGTGGTGCGGCACCAAAGCCTGAGCTCGTCCCATCGTGTTGAGGCCGCACTACAAAGCACCAGATTAGCTCAAGCGTGTTCCGAAAAACTGGCAGACTTCGCGGACAAGATCATGCGAATAAACAAAAACAAGGAGAGATAGAGTGCGATAGAATCGACCGAAAGCAATCGCGCTCTAGCCCGTTCGTCCCCGCGAAAGCGGGGAACCAGATGTACCGCCAAAGTGGATTCCCGCTTTCGCGGGAATGAACGGAAACTAGTAATGCGGCATCAGCGCTTGGGCTCGGCCCATTGTGTTGGTGCCGCATCACTGATCACAAGATGACGAGAGGGGTGAGCG
>JANQLP010000124.1 GCA_028280515.1 Hyphomicrobiales bacterium | reverse complement strand
CGCCTTTGCCATCGGACGCATGCAGACCGGCATCGTGCGCCTTGCCGTCATGCCGGCGCTCGCCGGCGACCTCCTGATCAATGCGATCGCCGCGTTTCTGAAGGACCGCCCGAACATTTCGCTGAACTTCGAAGTGCAGCCGCGGCTGACGGTGTTGAGCTGGGTCGCCACAAATCGGTGCGACATCGGAATCACCGGCGAGCCGGCCGATCACCCCGCGATCGAAAGCCGTCTTCTGTCCAGCGACGAAGCCGTCTGCATTCTTCCGCGCGACCATAAGCTCGTCGAGAAAGGCACCGTGGTGCCGGAAGACCTGGACGGTGAAAACCTGATCTGCCTGCCTCCGGAGACCCGGTCACGGCGGCATCTGGACCGCATGCTCGAAGAGACTAAGACGTTTCCGTCGCGCCGCGTCGAGGCGCGCACGGCCCAGTCGCTCTGGCAACTCGTGGAACTGGGCGTCGGTGTTGGTGTCGCGACCCATTTCCTGCTTTCCGGCCAATTGGCCCAGAATGTAGCCGTCCGTCCGTTCAGGCCCCTGATCCGCACACAAAGCCTCCTGCTCTCGCCGCGCGAGCGCCCAATGAGCAAGCTGGCGGCGGAGTTTTGCGAACATCTGGAAGCACGGTGCAACGTTGGCGACTGACGTTTCATGTCTTTACATAAAGTCAAATTATATAATTACGAAATTATCTTATTTGACTTGATGTATGTTCCCTTCTCATCCTGCGGCGGAAAATGAAGAACACGGCTTGATCGGCGGTGTTTTGCGCCCGGACATGGCCGGGCAGGGATGGAAAGGCCGGACAATGCAATCTGATGTCATTGTCGTCGGAGGCGGAATGGTCGGCGCGGCCGTCGCCTACGGTCTGGCGCGCGCCGGCGCTCACGTCCGGGTGCTTGATGAGGGCGACACGGCCTTTCGCGCCGCGCGCGGCAATTTCGGCCTGACATGGGTGCAGACCAAGGGCCTCGGAAACCAACCTTATTTCGAACTGACACGTGCGTCGGTTGATGGATGGACGGCATTGGCGGAAGAGCTGCATGAGGTATCCGGCATCGACCTTGCCTACCGGCGCAATGGCGGCCTGGTCATCTGCATCGGCGATTCCGAAGCGGAAGAGCGCAGGCGTTTCATCGCCAGTTTCAAACAGCAGGCCGGCAACGAGAATTACGACTGCGCGTTCATCGATCGCCCTGAGCTTCAGGAGCTGTTTCCAAATGCCGAAATCGGCCCCACGGTCTCCGGCGCCTCGTTCAGTCCAATGGACGGACATGTCAATCCGCTGTTTCTCCTTCGCGCCTTCTCGGGCGGGCTCAAAAGGCACGGCGGCTCGGCCCACACCGGCCACGCCGTAAAGGAGATCCGGCGTTCAGGGAGCGTGTTCGAGGTCAGGACGGGTGACCACACCTTTCAGGCGGACAAGGTCGTCATAGCGGCGGGCCTCGGAACGGAACACCTGGCACGGATGGTGGGCCTCGATGTGCCCGTGCGGCCCGAGCGCGGGCAGGTGCTGGTGACCGAACGCACATCGCCCGTGTTCCCCTACCCCATGAGCGGATTGCGCCAGACCGACGAAGGAACGGTCATGATCGGCGCTACACGCGAAGATGTCGGGTACGACACCGGCACGACGGTTCAGGGCTTCGCCGGCATGACACGGCGGGCGATCGCGTCCTTTCCGTTTCTGGCGCAACTCAGGCTCGTGCGCGGATGGGGTGCGTTGCGCGTGCTGACGCCCGACGGCGGGCCTGTCTACGCCGAGTCAGAGTCACATCCCGGCGCCTACGTTGCGACCTGCCACAGCGGCGTGACGCTGGCGTCGATGCACGCAAATCTACTGCCACGATGGGTTCTGGAAAACCGGAGGCCCTCGGAACTGAGCACATTCGGCCCGGAGAGATTTCATGTTCAACCGGCGGCCTGAGTGGCGAGCGGACAATCAGCCAAGGCGCGTTACCATCACCCTCGACGGCATGGCCGTCGAGGCGTTCGAAGGAGACAGCGTCGCCGCGGCTCTGCTCAGCGCAAACCCGGTCTTCACCCGCCGCAGCCCGGTGAGCGGCGCGCCGCGCGCGCCCTATTGCATGATGGGCATCTGCTTTGAGTGCCTTGTCGAGATCGACGGCGTGCCCAACCGGCAGGCCTGCATGATTCCGGTCCGGGACGGTATGGCAGTGAAAAGGCAGGTTCCGCCTCCAGCGGTCAACGCTCCCGCGGAGAGTGCCCATGAAAGCTGACGTGATGGTCATAGGTGCGGGTCCCGCCGGACTCTCCGCCGCCACCGAAGCGGCCCGGCACGGGCTGAAGGTGATGCTCCTCGACGAGCAGGCCTCGCCGGGCGGCCAGATTTATCGCGCCCTCGCCCGCAACACCCCGCCGCCCGCCGGCGCGCCCGACATTCTGGGCGAGGATTACTGGCGCGGCCGGCCGTTGCTCGACGCCATCGATCAGGCCGCTGTGGAGTATGTTCCGGGCGCCACGGTGTGGACCGCTGAAACCGACCCCCTGACGGTCGGCTATCTGAAGGATGAACGGTCCTTTCTGCGCGCCGCGCGGTCCCTGATCATTGCCACCGGTGCCTATGAGCGGCCCGTTCCGGTCCCCGGCTGGACGCTGCCGGGGGTGATGTCCGCGGGCGCGGCGCAGATCCTGATGAAGGCGGGCGGCGCCGCGCTCAACGGACGCATCGTGCTTGCCGGCAGTGGTCCGCTGCTGCAGCTCGTCACCTGCCAATTGCTGAAATCCGGTGCGGAAATCGCCGGCCTGCTGGAGACCACGACGACAAAAGACTACCTCGCCGCGGCGCGCCATCTGCCGCGCGCGCTTCGTGCGCGCGATCTCCTGCGCAAGGGGCTGGAGATGCGGCGCACGATCAAGGCGAGCGGAATTCGCGTCCATAAGGGCGTGACGAACCTGCAATGCCACGGAAAAGAGACTGTCGACGGCATCAGTTTCGAGAGCCGCGGCAAACCCGACCGGATCGAGGCGGACCTGGTGTTGCTCCATGAAGGCGTGGTCCCGCACGTGCAGATGTCGCGCCTGCTGGACCTGTCTCATGAGTGGTTCGAGCCGCAGCGCTACTGGCGCCCCGTGGTGGACGAATGGGGAGAAACAAGCGCGAAAGGCGTTTTCATCGCGGGCGATGGCGCCGGCATCGACGGCGCACGCGCGGCGGAAGCCAGCGGGCGGCTTGCCGCACTTCAGGCCGCCGCGCAGCTTGGCGCCTTGCCAAACGCGGAACGGGATGAGCAAGCCGGCGCCGCCTTTGCGCAGAAGGCGAAAGAGCAGCGTATCCGCCCGCTTCTGGACCATCTTTACCGTCCGCCCGCCCACATTGTTTGTCCCGAGGACCCGTCAACCATCGTCTGCCGGTGCGAAGAGGTCTGCGTCCGCGACATCCACGCCTGTATGGAGACCGGATGCGATGGGCCGAACCAGCTCAAGGCCTATTCACGCTGCGGCATGGGGCCGTGCCAGGGCCGGATGTGCGGCCTGACCGTGTCCGAACTGATGGCAAAGCAGCGTGGCGTGACGCCGGACGAGGTAGGCTACTACCGCATTCGCACACCCATCAAGCCCATTCCGCTGTCCGCTCTTGCGGCGATGGAAGCCGATGAGGAGGTTGTCGCGTCATGAGACCTTCTCCGGCAGACGGATATGCGGACGCGCCACATGGGCCATGTTGAGGCCGCGCCATGCGCATTACGAAGATCACGGGCATCCACATTTCGATCCCGTTGAGCGTGCCTTATAAGCTCTCCCGCGTCTACGGCACGGTCACCGACGCACATGCGGTTGTCGTCAGGGTCGAGACGGATAGCGGCCTTGTCGGCTACGGCGAAGCCGACCCGCATCCACCCTTTACGGCGGACACGGTGCCGGGCACGCTTGAAGCGATCCGCGATCATCTCGCACCGTCTCTGCTGGGCGCGGACGCATGCGAGATCAACAGACTGGAAGGCGAGATGGACGCGTGCCTCGACGGGCACCTGATGGCGAAGGGTACCCTCGACATGGCCCTGTTCGACCTGACAGGCAAGAGCCATGGGATTCCGGTGCATGCTCTGCTCGGAGGCAAGATGCGCGATGAGATTCTCCTGAGCTTTCCGTTGGGCAGCAGCACCGCGGCGGACGATATGCAAATCATCGAGGAGCGGCGCAAATCAGGCTTTCGCAGTTTCATGGCCAAGATGGGCCGCAATCCCGTAAACGCGGAAATCGAACGCGTCGCCGGCCTCTCCGACCGGTACGCAAATGAGATCCACCTGGTCGCCGACGCCAACCAGGGCTGGACCCGCGACGAAGGCGAAGCGTTCGTCAAAGGCGCGCGCGGGTCGATACTCGAGCTCGTCGAGCAACCGGTTGCAGCGGACGACGTTGAAGGTCTGAAGCGCATCAGGGAGAAGAGCAGCATCGCGATTTCGGCGGATGAATCCGTCGTCACCGAGGAGGACGCGCTGCGCCTCGCCTGCATGGAAGCAGTCGACGTGTTCAGCGTGAAGGCGTCGAAAAACGGCGGATTGACGAAGGCACGGCGCATCGTCGCGATCGCCGATGCAGCAGGCCTGCAATACCGCATGAACTCCATGCTGGAGTTCGGCATCACCCAGGCCGCGTTGCTGCAGCTCGGTGCGGTATCGAAGGCGCTGATCCCTTCCGGCCACGCCTATATGTCGACCCTGCGCATGGCGGACGATTTCACTGACTTCCGCGGCCGTCTGGGCGACGGATACGCACGCATCACCGACACACCGGGCCTCGGCGTCACGGTCCACGAGGAGAAACTCTCCCAGTACGCACTAGAGAGCTTTGTGGTGCAATGAGGACCGGCGCCAGCAGCAACAGCGCACGGTATGACGTCATCGTCATCGGCGCCGGCATTCAGGGTCTCTCCAGCGCGCTCCAGCTTGCCCTGCGCGGGCGCCGCGTGCTGGTGATTGAAAAGGACGGCCCCGGGCGCCATGCATCGGGCGTAAACGCCGGCGGCGTGCGCAGCCTGTGGCGCCATCCGGCCGAAATTCCGCTGGCGCGGGCATCACTGGAGATTTGGCGCAACATCGAAAAACTGCTCGGAACCGACTGCCGCTATCACAGCAATGGCAGCCTGCGCATTGCCGAGAGCGATCACGATATGGCCCGGCTCGACGAGCGCGTCGCCGAGCTTGCCGGCCTCGGATACGAGCATGAGGAAATCCTCGGTCAAAACGCCCTGCGCGCGCTCGTTCCCGACGTCGCCGCACACTGCAGGGGCGGGCTGTACTCACGCGACGAGGGCTCGGCCAGCCCGTTTCATGCCACATGGGGTTTTTTTGAGCGGGCGCAGAGCGAGGGCGTGACATTTCTGATCGGTAACCCCGTCTCCCGAATCGAACGGGTGGGTGCCGTGTGGCGTGTGCATGCGGGCGCAAACAGGGTCGAGGCGGACGTGCTCATCAACTGCGCCGGCGCGTGGGGCGGCGAGTTGGCCCGCATGATTGGCGATGACGTGCCGCTTGAGATGGAAGCGCCAACCATGATGGTGACGCAGCGCGTGCCGCGGTTTCTCGGACCCGTCTGCGGCGTCGTCAGCCGCAAGCTGTCCTTCAAACAGACCGGTGACGGCACGGTTCTGATTGGAGGCGGGCATCGCGGCTTCGTCGACCGGGACGCGGAGATTGCAACGCCCGACCCCCGCAAGCTCGCCCTCAGCGCCCGGACGGTTTCGGACGTGTTCCCGATGATGCGCGACGTGCCGATTGCGCGCACGTGGTGTGGCATCGAAGGCATGACGCCGGACCATCTGCCCGTTATCGGGCCGAGCGTGGCGGCGCAAGACGCCTTCCATGCTTTTGGCTTCTCTGCGCATGGCTTCGCGCTCGGCCCCATCGTCGGCTGCATCATCGCCGACCTCGTGACCAAAGGCGACGCCGAGTTGCCGGTCGCGCCGTTCGCGGCGGACCGGTTCTAGAGCAAGATCCGATTAGGTTGACTCACCCTGTTTCAACCTAATCGGATAAATTTGCTCTATATCTTTAACTGTTAGAGCATCTTTATGCGTTCGGATTTCGCGACGAAACGCGTCAATCTGAACGCATGATGCTCTAGGATGACGTGAAAACAGGGCCTGCGTTCGCGCCGGACCATTTGCCGGCGTTCTAACGCTCCCAACGGTTTTCAAGACGCCTCCACGTTCCTCGCAAATCATGATGTTTGTGATCGAGGTCATGATTGGCATGCCTGATGAAGCCTAGTTTGCTTGCCATGATCGCGAACAAGCCCGCACCTCAAGACAGACCGTTGCAAGACACCAGGACACAGGGCGCCGCCCGTATGCTGCCCCCGTTCCCGGTTTTCGTGCTTCAGCCATTGCTGGGGCACATCGTCAGAACCGTGTCAGGGCGCCACCCCGAACTGATCGCCCGGCTCGGAGAAAACTGCAAAAAACGGTTCCTGATCGATCCGCACAATCTGCCGTTTTTCCTGCTGCTTCAGCCCGATCCTGCAACGCCGCAACTGACGGCATACAACCGCGGCCGGGACGTTCGGCACGATGTTCACATCTCCGGAACGCTCGTGACGCTGCTCAGCATGATCGACGGCCGAACCGACGGCGATGCCCTTTTCTTCAATCGCGAACTCATCATCACCGGCGACACGGAGGCGGTCGTCGCCTTGCGCAACGCGCTCGACAATATGGACGCGACCCTGGCCGAGGACGTTGCAGCCTGTTTTGGCCCGCTGTCGCGCCCGGTGCGCGCCGTCGTCGACCTGATACTGGCGGTCGGAGGCCGAAAACCATGACACAACTCTTCAAACCTGAACTGGTTTGCCCGGCCGGCACGCCCGCCGGTTTGCGCACGGCGGTGGATGCCGGGGCCGATACGGTTTATTGCGGCTTCCAGGGCCCCACAAACGCGCGCAATTTTCCGGGCCTCAATTTCTCTGTTGCCGAGATGGCCGACTCCGTCGACTACGCCCACGAGCGTGGCGCCAAGGTCCTGGCCGCGGTCAATTCCTTTCCCACTGCCGGACGCACCGAAATCTGGAAGAAGGCCATTGACGATGCCATCCGTATCGATGTCGACGCGGTGATCATCGCCGATATCGGCATGGCGCAATATATGAGTAAAACCCATCCCGGCCACCGCATCCACCTGTCGGTACAGGCCGGTGCGTCCTCGCCAGAGGCGATCAACTTCTATTGCCGCAGATTCGATATCAAACGCGTCGTACTGCCGCGCATCCTGACGGTCCAGGAAATCAAGAAGGTCCATGACGAGATCGGTTGCGAGATCGAGGCATTCATTTTCGGCAACATCGGCATGATGGCGGAGGGTCGCTGCGCGCTGACCAACTACGTAACCGGCCAGTCGACAAACATGGACGGCGTATGCTCACCGGCAAGCCACGTCCACTATGAAGAAGACGAAGACCGCAACCTTAAGACGCGGCTTGGCGAGTTTGCTATCGACTGCATCGGCTGCGGCGAGCATGCCGGCTACCCCACGATCTGCAAAGGCCGCTACAATGTCGGCCACCGGCGCGAGTATTACGCCTTTGAAGAGCCGGTCAGTTTGAACCTCACACACCTGTTGCCCGATCTCATGCGCGCCGGCGTCACGGCCTTGAAGATCGAAGGCCGCCAACGGTCGCGCGCATATGTCAGGTCCGTCGTTTCAGCCTTCCGGCAAGCCGTTGACTGTTACTTCGACGGCGGCGAACCCGACCTCGGCCATCTGTTGGCGCTGACCGAGGGTCATCGGGAGACCCAGGGCGCCTTCCGTTCAAAGACCTGGAGGTAGCGATGACATCGCAATTGACGTTGGGCCCGGTCCTGTACAACTGGGCGCCCGAACGCTGGCGCGACTTCTATTTTCAGGTCGCGGACGAAATGCCGGTCGACACGGTGTTTCTGGGGGAGGTTGTGTGTTCAAAACGCGCCCCGCTGTTCGACCCATTTTTTGAGAGTGTTGTGACGCGTCTGGAGAATGCCGGAAAGAAGCTGGTTTTTTCGACGCTCGCGGAAGTGGTCAGCGGGATCGACCGCAGGCTGATTGAGCGGGTCGCGGCATCGGAAGAGTACTTCATCGAGGCCAATGACGTGTCTGCGCTCTCCTGTCTCGAAGGCCGTCCGCACGCCATAGGCCCCTACATGAACGTCTACAACGAAGACAGTCTGACTTTCTTCGCCGAAAACGGAGCACGCAGCATCTGCCTGCCGCCCGAGCTGCCCAAGAGCGGCATCGCGGCTCTTGGCAAGAAGGCACACGAACTCGGACTGGTGCTGGAAATCCAGGTTTATGGGCGCATTCCGCTGGCATTGTCGGCCCGATGCTACCATGCCCGCGCCCATGACCGCACCAAGGACAGTTGCCAGTTTGTCTGCGATCGTGATCCGGATGGCATGGCGGTGCACACTCTGGAAGGGCGGGCATTTCTCACGATCAACGGGATTCAGACGATGTCCTACACCTGTCTGAACCTTGCCGGCGAGTTGGACGAGCTTTCCGCATCCGGGATCAGCCAGTTTCGCATTTCGCCGCAAAGCACCGGAACATTGTCTGTGACGGAAACCTTCCTTGACGTCCTGAACAAGAAAGTGAGCGCCGCGGAAGCAACGGCAACACTGCAAGAATGCGGGATTGGCGTGCCGTTCTCAAACGGCTTTTACCATCAGCAGGCCGGTTTCGAATGGCACGCCTAGATTGCTTCAACGGGTTTCCCCGAGCTCAAGCCGGGTACAAGCGCGCGCACAGGACAAAAACCGACTGACCGGAACGGCCAAACGACGGCCCTGTTTCGATCTGCCGCGGGACCTCGCGACCTTTCAGTCGGCCCCAAATGACGCAACTCTCGCACAGGCTTCGAACCAACCGGCCTTCAGTGCGCTTTTCGTGCGTCTTTGTCCTCGAGCCACCGGGCGGCATCCGCAAGCCGGGTCTTTTTGCCGAAGCGCCAGCGCCGGTGAAACCAGATCCACTGGTCGGGATGTTCCCGGACCCAGCCTTCAACGATTCCCTGGATTTTCGCTGTCGCCCTCAGAATGTCGATATGGCCGTCGGCGTCCCGCGGAAGGTCCACCGGATCGGTGATCTCCAGACGGAAACGGTGGCCCGGCAACCGGATGGCGCGGGCGCCATGAACGGTGCAGTTGTACTGCCGGGCGAGCTTGGCGATCAGCGGGTTGGTATCTGCAAGATGGCCGAAGAAGGGAACCAGCACCCCGCCCTTGAACCTCTGATCCGCAAGCAGTCCGACCCGGCCGCCGCGCTCCAGGGTCGCCGCCAGCTCAAACAGCGATCCGCTGCCCGACGCGACCAGGTTTCCCATTAGCCTCGATCGCGCCTTGACCAGAGAGTTTGCGAAGAACCGGTTGTTCGGCGCGCGAAACATGGCCGTGACGTCGAGGCCGTTGCGCGCGGCGCAGATCGACAGGAGCTCCCAGTTCGCCAGATGTGCGGTAAAGATGATCGCGGGCGCGGACTGGTCGCGCAGCCGGACAAAATTCTCGACACCGCTGACCTCGATATTGCCGACATCCAGATCGTCCGGATCATACCTGAAGACCTGGTCGAGATAGGCATATTCCAGTCCGGTACGGGCGAGATTGTCCCAGCTTCCGCGCAGGATATCCCGCCGCTCGCCCGTGCTTTTCTCGGGGAACGCCCGTTCCAGGTTCTTCATGGCGGTACGATAGCGGGGCATCACCGGCGTCAGACGCCGGCCGGCACGGCCAACGAGATCGATGCTGGTTTCGCGCGGCAGCAGCCTGAGCACCTTCAGAATGCCGCGCGCGACCGCCGCGAGCGACCAGTCGGCGATCAGGGGGATGAGATATCTCTTGCCGCGGCGCACGGTTTCACTCCGCGTGCGCCGCAAGACAGCACGAAAGCGAATGCCGGAACACGAACAACCCCCGCATACCTAGCTGTCCTGCAGGGTCAAAAGGAACTTGCCGAACACCTGCCTGTCCCTCAACCGCTTCAGCCCGATCTCCAGATCATCCAGTGGCAGCAGCGTGTCGATTACCGGCCGCATGGTGCCCTGCGCCAGCTTGTCCAGCACGTCGGCGATATTGCGCATCGAGCATCCGAAACTGCCGATCAGGCGAAGCTGCTGCTGGAAGAGCTGGAAGAGGTTGGTCTCCGCGGAAACGCCGGTCGTGGAGCCGCACGTGACGAGACGTCCGCCTTTGCGCAGGCACAGAAGGCTGCCGGCCCAGGTATCGGCGCCGACATGTTCGAAGACGACATCGACGCCCTTCTTGTTCGTGAGTTTCCGGACAACGCCCTCGAACCGTTCCTCCCGGTAGTTGATGGCGTGGTCCGCACCCAGTTCGAGCGCACGGCGCGCCTTCTCATCGCTGCCGACGGTGGTGATCACGTGCGCGCCGACGGCCTTCGCCATCTGGATGGCGGCCGTGCCGATCCCGCTTCCGCCAGCCTGAACCAGGACCGTTTCGCCGTGTTTCAGCTTAGCGTTGTCGAACAGCATGTGCTCGACCGTCCCGAACGTCACCGGAGCGCACGCCGCGCTCACCACGTCCAGGCCGTCAGGAACAGGGACGACGAAGCGCGCCGGCATGTTCACAAGCTCCTGCGCGAACCCGTCGATGTGAAAGCCGTGGATGCCGCCGACATTTTCACACAGATTGTCTTCGCCCGCCCGGCACGCGGCACACACGTTGCAGGTCTCCGCACCGTAAAGCACCACAAGCTGGCCTATCTGAAGCCCGTCGACGCCCCGACCGGTGGCGACGATCTCACCGGCGGCCTCGACACCGACGACAATGGGGAGCTTGCGGCGCGCAAAGGCCATGCCGCGCCACCCCCACACGTCGATATGGTTCAAGGCCACCACGGCGATGCGGACCTGAACCTCACCGTCCCCCGGCGGCGGCGGCGGGTCCATCTCGACGATTCTAACATCCTGTTCCGCCTGAAGCTGAAGAGCGCGCATGGGCTTGATCACACCTTGTCTGAGACTTTCAGGATGACGGGCCGGCTCAGCCGTAGAGCGCCATGCCGGCACTCACGCCCCCGTCGATGGGAAGCACGCTTCCCGTGATGTACTTGGCGGCCGGCGACATAAGATGCCGGGCGAGTTCCGCGACCTCGCACGGCGTGCCAAAACGCCGGACCGGAATCCGTCTTTCCATGTCGGCGCGGCGGTCGGCATAGGCTGTCATCATGTCTGTATCCACGTATCCCGGAGCGATGAAATTGGCGGTTATGCCCTTTCGCGCGAACTCCACGGCAACCGTCCGCAGATAGCTCAGCATCGCGCCCTTCGTGGCCGCATAGATGGAATTGCCGGGCATTGCGTGAAGCGCCGCCATCGACCCGATGCCGATGATCCGGCCCGCGCGCGCCTGCATCATCGGACGGACGGCTCCGGTCACAAGCCGCGTCAGGGACCAGAAATTCACCTGCATGGCCTGCTCCGCCGCGTCCTGGTCGATCATCGCCGCAAGCGCGTCGCAGGACTGACCGGCATTGTGCACCAGGCCAAACAACGAGCCTGTCTCCCCCAGACGCTCCGTAAACCGGTCGACCTGTTCACGGTCGGCAAGGTCGAGACGATGGGCATCGAAGTCCTGTACCGGCCAGTTCGCGCGCAACTCCTCCAGCAGTTCGGCCGCCTGATCCACGGAATTCCGGTAGGTGAATTCCACGTCGAAACCGTCCACGGCCAGGGCGCGCACGACTTCCCGACCGATACCGCGGCTGCCGCCGGTCACCGTCACCTGCATCGCCCCTTCGTTCACTGTCATTCGCATCCCTCCAGGCGTCAGGCGGGCTCCGCCGACAACACAAGACAGACATTTTGCCCCCCGAACCCGAACGAGTTGGAGAGGACCGTCGCGACCGTGCAGTCGCGCTTTGCGTTGGGCACCACGTCGAGCGGCATTTCCGGGTCCGGCGTCCGATAATTGATGGTCGGCGGGATCGTCCCTGTCCCGATCGTCATGAGCGAGAACGCCGCCTCGACGGCTCCGGCCGCGGTGAGCGTGTGCCCGACGATCGACTTGTTCGAACTGATGGGCGTGGTGGCAAGTTCGTCACCGAACACGGTCGACAGCGAGAGATATTCGATCTTGTCGTTTTCCGGTGTGCTGGTGCCGTGGGCATTGATGTAGTCGATCTGGTCCGGGGCGACATCGGCATCGGCGAGCGCGTTGCGAATCGCACCGATGACCGGCTTTCCGTCCGGCGTCGAGCGCGTGCGGTGGAAGTCGTCGGCGCGTTCCCCGCAACCGCGCACGACACCCAGGATCCTTGCCCCGCGCGCCTTGGCCGCGTCATACGATTCAAGCACCAGCGCCGCCGACCCTTCCGCCATGACAAAACCGTCGCGATCCTTCGAGAACGGCCGTGATGCTTCGTGCGGAGGCGTGTTGCGCGTCGACAGGGCGGACAGCAACGAGAAACGAATGAGCGATTCCGCGTGTACCGAACCGTCCGTCCCGACGCACAAGGCCGCATCGGTTTCGCCGCGCCGGATCGCTTCCACGCCGAGCTGGATCGCCGTCGCGCCCGAAGCGCAGGCTGTCGACAGGGAAACCGGCTGCCCCTGCGTCCCGAACCTGTCGGCGAGATACTCGCCCACCTGCCCGAACAGGAACAGCGCGTGCTCTTCTGCATAGTCGCCTTCGCGCGCGGTCTGTTTCAGTGCCGCCTGGGTGACAGGGGCGCCGTTTCTCGCACACTCGTAAACGCCGATCCGCGCCGGCCACTCCACCTCGGCGGGCGGCGTGGCGAGAAACAAAGGCCCGGGAAACGATGAGGACGACCCGATCCCTGCTTGCGCGATCGCCTCGGAGACAGACTCTACGGCGAATGCACGCGCCAGTCCGGGGGCCGAGATCGGATCGACCTCGAAATCATCGATCGTTCCGGCGATCTTCGTGCTCAGCCCCTCAGTTGAGAAGCGGCGGATCTCGTGGATGCCGGAGGCTCCTGCCGTGAGATTGTTCCAGTTGTCCGCCATCCCGCGGCCGAGCGAGGTCACAATGCCGATGCCGGTGACGACGACCACCGGCCTGCCGGTCCAGTCACGCATTGCTTGCACCATCTATGGCCTCACTCTCTCTTCGGTTGACTGCACACTCTCGACCAGGGCCATGCCTTCACCGCGCCAGTGCCCCCAGCTCGTCACCAGGATGCGCTCCGGGTCGCCAGCAAACGGTGTCTCGGCATCGCCCGGCCCAAAGGGCCTGAAAAAGCCGCCCTTGGCGGCGGCGATCGCCGCGAGCGCCAGCCCGGCAGGGAACTGGGCCTCGACGGAATGGCCCAGCATGGTGCCGAACGCCCGCGCCGAGACGTCGAACCCTTTTTCGATCAGGCCGTTCAGAAACGCGCGCTCTTCGCCCGTTTCCGGCTCGGCGCCGCTGGCGCCCGAGAGGACCGCGAGCGGCCCGGGCTCCAGCCGGCCGTTCAGTGCATCGATTTGTTTCTCCGCGTTCTTCCGCGCCGCGCCCGGTGCCCGGTTGCAGCGGTCGGCCAGCACTTCGCTCAACCGCGCATAGGCGCGCGCGCCGCGCGCCATCGCGTGATGTTTGGCCTCCAGAACGAGGAACGCGCCGACGCTGCCGGTGACGATCCCGCCGCCTTCGCCCTCGCGCTCCCACAGGGGCTTGAACGCGCCCGGCCACAGATAGCTGCCAAGCTCGAACACGAACTGCATGTCGTCGCGCTCGGCATTGTAGGCACCACCGATCAGGCAGAGCTCCGATTGTCCGTGCCGGATCTTCCGGGCCGCAATCTGGGCCGCGGACACACCGGCCATTTCCTCGCCCATGAAGGTCCGCGAGGACCCGCTCACCTTGTGAACGATCGAAATGTTACCCGACATGAGATTGGGAAGCTGGGAAAGGAACAGCGTCGGGCGCAGCCCGGTCGAAAGCGTTTCGTTCAGGAAGGCGTCCGGATCGTTCCGTTTGCCGATTCCTTCGAGAACGGCGCCGTCCACCTCCATGTCGCGTTCGCCGCCATCAGCGGCGATGATCATGTCCATCCTGTCGAGAAGGGCCTGATCCCCGGCGATCCCGGCATCACTCAGCGCCAGACCGGCGGCGTATGTTCCCAGACGCTGCCAGGGGCCCATTTGCCGCAAGTCGCCACGTTTCGGAATCTGCGTGGAGAAGTCGACTTCGACGAGCGGGTGAACCGTATATGGCGCAAACCGCTCTGTATCGATCACGGGCTCGGGATCCGCCCCGTTGGCCAGATGCTGCCAGTGGGCCTCGCACCCCTCGCCCAGCGAACTCACCAGCCCGATGCCGGTGATCCAGACCTCTTCTTCGTGCCGATCGTCCATATCAGACCTCAAGGGCAAGAAGCCCGGTTTCCTCCGCGCTGGTCAGGATGTGCCGGCGGAGCGTTTCGTTCGGAAACGGCATCGTCTTCATTTTGATCGTGCCCCGGCAGGCTTCGGCTCCACCGTTCCGGATGCGCGCCGTCATGACCGAGAATCCCGAGCCACCGTGCTCGACCAGGGTTTCAATGGTCAGCTCCGACTGCGGTTCCACGGGTCTTCGCAGCTTGGCCTCGTCGACACTGATCAGAAGCGGCAACTGGCTGAAGTCGTTCAGCGCCATGATCAGGAATCCGGATGCCTGCGCCATGGCCTCGATGAGAAGGACGCCCGGCATCAGCGGGTAACCGGGAAAGTGACCCTCGAAGACGGGACTGCGTTCAGGCACGCGCGAGCGGGCAACGAGCGACTGCTCGGCGGCGCTGAACGCCAGCACCTCATCGATCATCTGAAAATGCTCAAGCCGCATGGTCGCCCTCAGGCGGCTTTGTTGGCGACCAGCTCGTCAACCCGGGCGCACAGGTTCTTCATGATGAAATATTCGTCGGAGGAGGACTGCCCCTCGTTGATGTCCTTGGTCCAGGTCTCGAGCGGAATCTTGATCCCGAATGTCTTATCGATGGCGAAGACGATATCGAGAAAATCGAGGCTGTCGATTTCAAGGTCGTTGATCGCGTGGCTGTCAGGGGTGATCTCTTCAAGGGGGACCTCGCCCGTGTCCGCGATGATCTCCGCAACGCTCTGGAATGTGGATGACATAGTGCCAAGTACCTCCATGGTTCCTCATCCTCGGCCCCGTCGAAGGGTGCCGCATGTCCGAAGAGCGGCCTCAACCCGCGCCTCCGGTGAGGTCCGTGTGTAGGCCGATTTGGCGCCTGAAAAGGTGATCTAGGTCACAACACCCCGAATCAGAACGGTCTACTGAATGCCGCCCAGTCGAATCGTTCACTGACCAGACAGGGAGTGCCAATCATGCGGCGCACGCACGAAATCTTGAACAGCAGCTTCTGCAGCCCGGACGGAGGAACGGAGCATTTCATTGCCGCGTCGGCACCGCCCGATGCGAGTTTCGAAGAGCAGATCGCGGTTGTGAATACACGTTACCGGGACGCCGTCGGTGCGTTGGGCCTCGAACCCGAGACGGCGGTTTTCCGGCGTTTGTTCGTCAGCGACGTCATGAACCAGGCATCACGCATCGTCCAGTCAGACCTCGTGTCCGACCCGTCCGAAGGGCCGGTCGCAGTCTCGATCGTGCAGCAACCGCCCATGACCGGAGCGAAAATTTCCCTGCTCGCCTACCACCTGGAAAGCGATAAACCGGTCAGGAAAGAACGCCTCTCCAGAAACCACATCGTGGTCGAGAAGAACGGCTTGCGGCACCTCTGGAGCACACGACTGTGCGCCAGCGACGACACCGGAGATTTTTCCGCCGGGCACCAGACGCGCCAGGTGTTCGATGATCTGATCGGCGCGCTCAAGGGCGAGGGCGGCACGCTCCGGAACGACTGCATGCGCACCTGGATTTATGTGAAAGACGTCGATGTCTTCTACCAGCCGATGGTGGACAGCCGGCGCGAGCTGTTCGCCCGTCACGGCATGAATGGCACGTCCCACTATATCGCGAGCACCGGCATCGAGGGGGCCTGCGCCCACCAGCACGATCTCGTCGCCATGGATGCCTACTCGGTCCTGGGTCTCGCGCCGGAACAGGTTTCCTATCTCAACGATTTCGAACGGCTCAACCTGACGCGGGAATACAACGTGACGTTCGAGCGCGGCACTCGCGTCGCCTACCGGGACCGCGCGCATTACTTCATTTCGGGAACGGCCAGCATCGACCGGCACGGCGAGGTCGTTCACAAGGGCGACGTTATGCGCCAGCTCGACCGCGCGCTCGGCAATGTCGACGCGCTGCTGGCGTCCGGCGACGCCAGCCTCAAGGACATGAAATACCTGATCGTCTATCTGCGCGATCCCACCGACCATGCCCGTGTCGCCAGCTATCTCGACACCCATTTCGCCGACTTGCCCGTGTTCATCGTCGAGGGCGCAGTCTGCCGCCCCGAATGGCTGATCGAGGTGGAAGGCGTGGGCGTCGCCGCGCATCGGCAAGCGGACCTGCCGGCCTTCTAGCCCGGATACATCAAACCAAGGAGCACTTCGAGATGGACCACACAGATACGCCATTCCTCATGCTGGACGAAGACGCCATCGCGGCCTGCCAGCTCAATCGCGATCCGTACGACTACGCGTTTGTCGATCAGGCATTGCCCCTTTCCCGCAGGGAAGAGGTTCTTTCGGAAGCGCCGGAGATTCCCTGGCGCGGCAGCTACGCCATGAGACAGCTCGACTACGGCCCCTCCTTCGACAACATCCTGACCGACCTGCACAGCGACCGCTTCCGGCGCATGCTCGAGGAGAAGCTGGAGATTGACCTGGAGGGCTGTCCGTCGAGCATCGTGATGATGGGCAACACGACCGGGGCCTACAATGAGGGCTATGCGCATCCGGATTCGAAGCACAAGATCGCGACCGTGATCTTGGGATTCAGCGAGGCATGGCCCTATGAGCGGGGCAAGTTCCGCGTCCTGCGCAGCGATGACCGCGAGGACTGCGCGTTCGAGTTTCCGCCCCTCTACGGCAAGATGCTGATGTTCCGCGTCTGCGACCATTCCTGGCACGGGTTCCTGCCGCAGAAGGGCAAGCGCATGAGCCTGCAGCTCTGCTACGTGGATTCGGAGCGCTACGCACGCCGTGAGGAATGGCGCCACGGTGTCAGCGCGTTGGCCAAATCCAATGCCATCACCCGGAAGATCCTGCAGTGGGCACCACGGCGGCTGTTCTAGTCAGGCGCCGCCTCCGTTTGTCGAACACACCAATTGGTCCACTTGCGTTCACCCCGGCGGTCCCGCGCCCTTGATGCGCCTCGCCGCCGGGCCCGAAGGAGAAGATCACCGTGACATATCCACCGATTCCCGACGCCGACGCCGTTGCCGAGCACTTCTGCCGGGCGCTCCGTGGTGCCGTGCGCTCCGAAGACCCTTACCGCCACTGGAAGCTCACCGACGTGCTGCCCGAACAGATGTGCACCGGTATTCTCACCCTGCCGATCGCCCCGCCGGTCATCGGCGAGACCGACGGCACCCGCGACACCTACAACAGCACCCGCGCCTTCATTACCCCCGAGCGCCGCGCCGCGTTTCCCGCCTGCGCCGTTCTGGCGGACGCGCTGCAGCGGCCCGATGTGGCAATCCAGCTCGAAGCAACCCTCGGGATTGCCGCCGAGGGGCGGTTTCTGCGCGTCGAATACATCCAGGATATCGACGGCGCCTGGCTGGAACCGCACCGGGACATCCCGGAGAAGCTGTTTTCGATGGTGATCTATCTGTGTACCGGGCCCGAAGCTTCGGACTGGGGCACGGACATCTATGACGACGACAAGCAATGGGTCGGACGCGCGTCCGCGGATTTCAACTCCGCCGTGATTTTCATTCCCGGTCCCAACACATGGCACGGTTTCGACAAGCGCCCCATCAAGGGCGTGCGGCGCCTCATGGAGATCAACTATGTGCGCGACTGGCGCGACCGGGAACAGCTCGCCTTCCCGGACCAGCCGGTCACCTGCGCACGGCAGCGCGGTCTGGCCCGGCCGGCAGCGGCCTCGGCTGCCTAGAGCATCATGCGTTCAGATTGACGCGTTTCGTCGCGAATCCGAACGCATAAAGATGCTCTAACACTTAAAGATATAGAGCAAATTTATCCGATTA
>JANQLP010000098.1 GCA_028280515.1 Hyphomicrobiales bacterium | reverse complement strand
CGAAAAACGGATCAGCCGTCGGGTCATGCCGCCATAGGCATTCGACAGCTTGTCGAACAGCCGGTTGAAACCGTCGAAGAAACGCCGCACCGGCCAGGTGACGAACGCAAAGAAGCCTTTCGCCCCGGCTTTCTTCTTTTTCTTCTCATGCGGCTTGAGCAGGAGCGCGGACAGGGCGGGTGAGAGCGTGAGCGAGACCAATAACGAAATCAGCGTCGAGGCGGAGATGGTCAGGGCGAACTGCTGGTAGAACGAGCCCGATATGCCGGTGATGAAGGCCGAAGGGATGAAGACGGCGAGCAGCACCAGGGACATGGCAATCAGCGCGCCGCCGACCTCGCTCATGGTCTTGTAGGCGGCGTCCCGCGGCGACAGCCCCTCGCGCAGATAGCGCTCGACATTCTCCACCACGACAATCGCGTCGTCGACGACGATACCGATGGCCAGGACCAGTCCGAACAGGGTCAGGTTGTTCAGCGAGAAGCCGAAAACCGTCATGACGAAGAACGTGCCGATCAGCGACACGGGAATGGCGGCAATCGGAATGATGGCGGCGCGCCAGGTTTGCAGGAAGATGACGACCACGAGCACGACGAGGATCAGCGCCTCCCAGAAGGTCGTGATCACCGCGTCGATCGAGCGCTGGATGAACTCGGTCGGGTTGTAGACGACCGAATAGGCGAGCCCCGGGGGGAAGCTCTTTGACAGCTCTTCAACCGTGCCGAGGATCTGTGCGGCGGTGTCGAGCGCGTTGGAGCCGGGACGCTGAAAGATCACGATCGCGGTCGCGACCTTGTTGTCCAGATAGGCGTTGATCGTATAGTCCTGCGATCCGAGCTCGACACGGGCGATGTCGCGCACACGGGTCACGCGTCCCTCATTGTCCCGGGCGATCACCACATCGGCGAATTGCTCCGGACTGCTCAGCCGGCCCAGCGTGTTGACCGAGAGCTCATAGGCGCCTTCCGGGGTGGCCGGCGGCTGGTTGAGGGCACCCGCCGCGACCTGGAGGTTGGCCCGCCTCAAGGCGGCCACGACGTCCGAGGCCGTCAGATTGCGGGCGGCGACGAGCGCCGGGTCCAGCCAGATCCGCATGGAATAATCGCGCGCGCCGAAGACGCGCGCCTCGCCCACACCGTCTAAGCGGGCCAGAACGTCCTTGATGTTCAGCGTCGCGTAGTTGGAGATGTACTGCTGGTCGAACGTGCCGTCCGGCGACGTCAGATGGATGACGAGCATCAGGTCGGGCGAGTTCTTGCGAACCGTCACGCCGAGCCGGCGCACTTCCTCCGGCAACCGGGGTTCGGCGACCGAGACCCGGTTCTGGACAAGGACCTGCGCAAGATCGATGTCGGTGCCCGGCTTGAAGACCACATTGATTGAAGTCGCGCCGTTGCCCGTCGATTGGGAGGAGATGTAGAGCATCCCCTCGACGCCGTTGATCTCCTGCTCCAGGGGTGCGGCCACGGTGTCGGCGATCACGTCGGCCGAGGCGCCCGGATAGGTGGCGCTCACGACAATCGTCGGCGGTGCGATCTCCGGATACTCCGAGACCGGAAGCGCGAAGTAGGATATCGCGCCGACGATCGTCAGAATGACCGAAATCACCGACGCAAAAATCGGCCGGTCGATGAAGAAGTGGGAAAAGCGCATGTGCGTACCCGTGCTCGCCGGTCGGCGGTTCAGTTGGTCTGCGGCTCTTCAGCTTTTATCTCGCCCGGTTCCGGTTTGACTGTCTGTCCCGGGCGGGCGCGCTGCATTCCGGAGATGATGATCTGGTCGCTGTGCGACAGACCCGAACGGACCACCCGCAGCCCGAAAACCATGGGGCCGAGGGTGACGACTTTCGGTGCAACCTTGCCCTCGGTGGTCACCGTCATCACGATCCTGCGGGCCTGATCCGATGCAATCGCGTCGTCAGGTATCAGGATGGCGTCGAAATCGCCGCCGAACAGGCGCATGCGGCCGAACATGCCCGGCAGCAAAAGCGTGTCCTCGTTTTCAAAGATGGCCCGACCCTTGATGGTGCCGGAGTTGGGATCGATCGCATTGTCCACGAAATCCATCTGGCCGTGGTGGTCGAAATCCTTCTCGTCGATCAGTCGGACCGCGACCGGGTTCGCGCTGTCGCGCGAGGATGGACGCTGCCCGGATTGGGCGAGGCGGGAGTATTTGAGGTAGTCGGCTTCGCTGCCCTCGAATTCGAAATGAATGGGGTCGAGCGACACGATCCGCGTCAGGACGGTTGCCCCGTTCTGTCCGCCGGAAATGAGGTTTCCGACATCAATCGGCGTGTCGGAGATGCGCCCCGCAATCGGCGAGATGACCTCGGTCCATTCCAGGTTGAGTTCGGCGTTCTTTAGTCGCGCGCGGGCCTCCGACAGGGATGCGAGCGCGCCGCGGGCCGTTGCCTCGCGGGATTCAAACTCGCGACCGGTTATGGTGCGGCGCTCAAGGAGCGGGCGCGCCCGCTCAACGTCGCTGTTCGCAAGGTCGAGCTGGGCCTGGGCCTGGTCGACCTGCGCCTTTGCCTGTTCGACCGAGATTTCAAACGGGCGTTTGTCGATCGTGAAAAGGAGTTCGCCCTTCTTGACGATCTGACCGTCCCGGAAGTGGATCGATTCCAGAAATCCACTCACGCGTGCACGCACGTCGACGGTCTCGACAGCCTCGAACCTGCCGGTCAACTCGTCCCACTCCGTAATGCGCTTCTTCAAAGGCTTGGCCACCGTGACAGGCGGCGGCGGTTGATTGGCCTTGGCGGTCGCTGACGGTTCCTCGTTGCAACCGACAAGCAATACCGTCGACAAAAAGCCCAGCAGCAAGGCAAGGATTTTCATGAACTCGGCTCCCTCGGAGTTATGCGAGCATCAATATAGCTGACCGGATATTGCGGCGAAACGTGAGCCCCGCGGGGCGACGCTTATAAGCGGTTTGTTTGACGAATGCACCATTTTACACGCGGCATAAACGTGAAACTGGTCGTTGCGGATGTGTGCCAGATTGCCGCGCGGGCTAGAGCATCATGCGTTCAGATTGACGCGTTTCGTCGCGAAATCCGAACGCATAAAGATGCTCTAACACTTAAAGATATAGAGCAAATTTATCCGATCAGGTTGAAACAGGGTGAGTCAACCTAATCGGATTTTGCTCTAGCGCCCGGCGGCCGGGTGTTTCCGTGCCGGTGCCGGTCTTCGCCGTTTGGCAGGGTTGTCCTTTGTGCCCGTGTTGACCGCGATGTACATGGCCGGCGTTAGCAGGACGGTGAAGACGGCCGACAGGCCCAGACCACCGATGATGACAAGGCCGATGGAGACGCGGCTCTCCGCACCGGCGCCGGTCGCGAGGATGAGCGGTACGGCGCCGAAGATGGTTGAAAGCAGCGTCATGATGATGGGCCGCAGCCGTGCGCGCGCTGCGTTGAGCACCGCCTCGGCCCGGGTCTGTCCTTCCGCGAACAGTTGATTGGCGAAGTCGACAATCAGGATTCCGTTCTTCGTCATGAGGCCGATGAGCAGCACCAGCCCGACCTGGCTGTAGATGTTCAGTGTCGTTCCCGTCGCCCAAAGGGTTGCAAGCGCGCCAACCGTCGCGAGCGGTACCGTCAGCATGATGGCGAACGGCTGGAAGAAGCTCTCGAACTGGGCGGCGAGCACGAGATAGATGATGGCGATCGCCAGCAGGAGGGCGAAGTGAACGCCAGACGAAGATTCAAGATACTCCTTGCTCAGTCCGCCGAAAGACAGCCGTGCCTCGCTGGGAAGTGTCTCGGCTACAAGCGCCTGGACATCGGAAATCGCCGTGCCAAGCTCATACCCGTCAACGAGTGCGGCGGATACGGTGATGCTCGGCAGGCGGTTGTAGCGCCGCAGATTGGCCGCGGCGGCCTGATCGCTGAGCGCCACGACCGCGTCGAGCGGCACGAGTTCATCGCTCTGGTCTGAGCGGACATAGATCGTGCGCAGGTCGCGCTCGGTCTCGCGGCCCTCTTCCTCTGCCTGAACGATCACGTCATATTCGCGGCCGCGATCGATGTAGTTGGTGACGGTTCGCGACGCGAGCATGGTCTGAATCGTGCGTCCGATCGTCTCGATGCTGATGCCCAGGTCTTCGGCCCGCAGACGCCGCACGCGGACGTTCACTTCGGGCTGGTTTTCCTCGAAGTCCGACTCGATGTTGCGGAGATTCGGATTCTCCTCAAGCCGTACCATCAGCTCGTCGGTCCACGCCTTGACCTGCTGATGCTCATATCCGCTGATGATGATCCGCAGCGGGGTCCGGCTGCCGCGCAGCCCAAGACCTGTGGGAATGGTCGGAAAGGCGCGCACGCCGACGATTCGCGCAAGTGGCGAGATCTGCGAATCCGCGATCTGCGCCGCTGAACTTGAGCGCTCGTCCCAATCCGCCAGGTTGACAACGACGAATGCGCGGTTCGGCGACCCGCCGAGGCCGACAATGGCCATGATCGACTCCGCCTCCTTGGTGGCGAGCACAGGCTGAAGCACCTTCTCGACGCTGCGCGTCTCCGCGTTGGTGTACTCGAAGCTCGCACCCTGCGGCGCGGTCAGGGCGACGAAAAAGACGCCGCGGTCCTCCCGAGGCGTCAGTTCGCTCGGCAGAAGGCTGTAAAAACCGATGGCGCCGACGCCGACCAGAAGGGAGACGAAAACCGAAAGCCACGGTCTGGCGACCACCTTTTCGAGCACAGTGAGATAGCGTGCCTCGGTTGCCGCGAACACACGGTCGACGGCTTGTGAGAGCTTGCCGGCATCCTTGCGCCTTTCGAGCACGCGCGAGGTCAGCATCGGGCACAGCGACAGGGCGATGAAAGTCGAAACCGCGACGGCAATCGCGAGCACCACGCCGA
Source organism: Hyphomicrobiales bacterium (assembly GCA_028280515.1). Taxonomy (GTDB): domain Bacteria; phylum Pseudomonadota; class Alphaproteobacteria; order Rhizobiales; family Methyloligellaceae; genus UBA2767. The sequence goes on along the minus strand of JANQLP010000098.1, from coordinate 14,456 downwards.
ACTCGACAAACAGCAATCCGACGGTGCCTTCGATCAGCGTCAGCGGCACGAACACGGCGATCAGCGTCACCGACGTGGCGATGACCGCGAACAACATCTGGTTGGATCCGAGAATACTTGCGGTGGTGCGGTCCTCGCCGTCGCGGAAGCGCCGTTGCGCGTTCTCGAAGATGACGATGGCGTCATCGACGATGATCCCGATTGCCAGCACCAGCGCCAGCAGGGTCAGAATGTTGATGGAGTAGTCCAGCAGGTAGAGGCCGAAGAAGGTACCGATGATCGTTACGGGGATCGTCACCGCGGGCACCAGTGTTGCCCTCACCGACCCGACAAACAGGAATATGACCACGATGACGATGGCAATGGCGATCAGAAGGGTTGTCGCGACCTCCTTGATCGCTGCGTTGATGAAGACCGCATCGTCGGTGCGGACGCTGATGTCCATGCCTTCGGGCAGATTGGGGCGAAGTTCGTCGAGGACGGCATGGACGCGCTCCGAAATCGCGACCGTGTTGGCCTGGGACTGCCGCAGGATATTCAGAGCGACCGAGGTCTGCCCGTTGGCCCGCACCGCGGTCTGATCATCCTCCACACCGTAGGCGACCGTGGCGACATCACGCAGCCGCACCTGGAACCCGCCCGACTGCCTGACGAGTATCCTTGCAAATTGCTCGGGCGTGGACAGCCTGGCATCCGCGCGCACGAAATACTCGCGGCCCCCGGAAATGAGTTCGCCCGCCGGCAGTTCCAGGCTGTTGCGGGCAAGGGCCGTCTCGATGTCGTCAACCGTGACCTTGCGCGCGGCCATCTCCCAGCGATCGAGCCAGACCCGGATGGCGCGCCGGCGGCCTCCGAACTTCTCGATCTGCGCGATGCCGTCGATGACGGTCAGCCGGTCAGTAATGAAACGCTCGACATAATCGGTGATCTCGGGCGGGGACATACGGTCGGAGCTGATGGAAATGCGTATGACAGGATCGGCGTCGCTGTTGTTCTTGGAAATGACTGGCTGATCAGCATCGTCGGGCATCCGGTTGGCGACGCTGCTCACGGCATCGCGTACGTCATTAACGGCTTCGTCGACGTTGGTGAGCGGCGTGAACTCGATCGTCGTGCGCGACGTGCCGCGCCGGCTTTGCGACTCGATGGTATCCACACCGGATACGCCCGACACCGCGCTTTCGATGAGCTCGGTGATTTCGGTCTCGACGACCTGGGGCGAGGCCCCGGTATAAGACGTTGTGACGGTGACCGAGGTTGCCTCGACGGCGGGCAAAGCCCGGATCGGCAGCCGGTTCAGAACGAACAGGCCGACGATCACGATGGCAATGGATATCACGCTTGCGAAGACGGGGCGTTTGACACAGAGCTCCGGCAGCGACATCGCGGTCAGCTCTCGCTGCTTGCTGCGGTGGACGCGGGAGCGTCGTCAGGCGCGTCGGTGACGACCCTGATGGGCGCACCGTCGCGCAGGTTCTGGATGCCCTTCACGATGACCTTGTCGCCGACAGACAGACCTTCGGTGACCTCGACCGTATTGCGCTGGCGTGATCCGAGGGTGACGGGGCGCTGCAGCGCCACATTGTCCTTGTCGACGTAGACAAGCGTCTCCTCGCCCTGAAAAACAAGCGCTTCCTGCGGAATCTTGATCGCCTCGCGCTGTTCCAGCGTGACCCTGACATTCATGAACATGCCGGTCGGGATCTCGGCATTCTCGTTGGGGATTTCCGCTTTGATGCGAAACGAGCGGCTGACCGCATCGATCCGCGTATCGATTTGCGAGATCGTGCCGCGAAACCGTGTGTTGCCGAAGGCGAGCGTGCGAGCGGTGACTTCCATGCCCTGTTTGACCGAGCCGTAGTAGATTTCCGGCACCGAGAATTCGACCTCGATGACGCTGAGGTCGTCCAGCGTGGTCAGGACCGTTCCGGCGCTGACATAGTCTCCGACGTCGACATTCCTGAAGCCCACAGTGCCGTCGAACGGAGCATCGACGGTGCGTTCATCGAGCGCGTCGACCGCCGCCTCGTGGCGAGCCTTGGCGATCAGATAGGCGGCCTCCCGCTCCTCTGCAGTTGCCTTGGTTATGGCCCCGCGGGAATTCAGAAGCGCCTTTGCGCGGTCATTGTCGAACTTGGCACGGTCCATTTCCGCCCGGGTCTCCTGCTCCTGGGCGCTGGCCACGGCATCGTTGAGCCGGACGAGTGGGGCGTTGGCCTTGACCTTTTCGCCGGGTATGAAGTTCACTTCCTCAACCCGTCCCGAGACGAGCGGCACGATGTTGACGGCGCGGATGGCTTGCGTCGTTCCGACTGCGGCGATGCGGTCCCGAACGGTTCCGAGCTTCACAGTATCGACTTCCACAAGCACCGCGCGCGCCGCACGTGCTGGCGCGACGTCCTTGCCGACGAGCGTGTTGATGGCGTAAAGGCCGGCGGCTCCTGCGAGCGCCGCGATCAGAAAAAATACACCCAGCCGAAAATTCATTTCGCTTCCGGAGTTCAGTTGCCGCGCCCTGCCGAACGGCGCTCAGAACACTGGCCGCAGCCTATCATATTGACGAAGGCGGCCAAGCACTGTTGCCGCGGCAGGTGTCCGAAGTGTGGCCGGGCGTCAGGCGCGGATTGCCGCCGCGCGCCGTCCTGCGAAGACGAGGATGAAGATCGACAGGCCCAGGAACAGGAGTGCAATGGGGGACTTGAGGAGAAAGAACGGGTCGCCGCCGGAGGCTGAATACCCGCCGCGGATCAACTCCTCCAGCCGTGGCGCCAGCAGAAAGCCGATGACGAAGGGCAAAATGGAGACCTCCAGCTTGCGCAGCACAAACCCGATGGCGCCGAAGATGATAACGACCCAGATCGCGATGAACCCGCCGTCCTGCGCGTAGACGGCGGTTAATGTGATGAGCAGCACCGACGGCAACATGATGGATTTGGGCACGCGCGAGAGAACGCCGAGCGTGCGCATGAACCAGCCGCCCGCCGTCCAGTTGAACAGGTTCGCCAGCACCATGAGCGTGAAGATGCTGAAAGCGACCACGAGGTCCTTGTTGATGATCGTCCCGAAGCCTTCGATCTCCTTGATCTCGTCGAAGCGGAAGACGGACGGCCCGAGCGTGAAATCGCCGACGGACTCCACCGCGAGAATGAGGAAAACGGCGGCGAAATTGCCCGGAATGCCAAGGCTCATGACGGGGATAAGGTTTGCGCCCGAGACGGACGAGTTGGCGGCCTCCGTCGCCGCGACGCCCTCGGGTATCCCGGTGCCGAACTTTTCCGGATGTTTCGAGACCCGCCGCGCCGCGTCATAGCCGAGGGTCGCGGCCAGCGTCGTGCCGATGCCGGGAAGGGCGCCGACCGCGGTGCCGATGGCGGCGGAGCGGAAAATGGTCGGCAGCAGTTGCCTGATATCGCGCAAGCCGAAATGGGTATCGCCGCGCGGCAGCCGCACCAGCGTGGCGATCTTCTTGCGCCGCGCGCGGGTCATCTCCTCCAGGCCGACCAGCACTTCGGACAGGACCAGCACGCCGAGGATCGCCGAGGTCAGCGGCAGCCCGTTGCCCAGCGCCGCAATCCCGAAGGTCATGCGCGGGCCGTTGCCGGAGAGCGTGCTGCCAATGAGAGCAAGCAGCATGCCGAGCAGCCCGACGATCATGCCCTTGGTGGGGGACTTGCCGGCGACGGCAGCCATGAAGGAGAGCGACAGGATGATCAGGGCCGACTTCTCCGGCAGATCGAGCACCCGCTCGATCATCACGGCGAGCACGGGTGCGGATATGAACAGCACCATGTCGCTGAACGTGTCGCCGCTGGCCGAGCTGAAATGGGCGACCTTGAGGGCCTTGATGCCGAGGCCTTTCTTGGCCATCGGATAGCCGTCGAGGGTGGTCAGAAACGCGTCCGGCGTCCCCGGCGTATTGAAGAGAATGGCGGGGACCGCCCCGCCGATGGTCGCGCCTTTCATGATGCCGATGAGGAATCCCAGGATCGGCAGCAGTGCCTCGTCGGAATGGCCGAAAACGGATATCAGGACCGGGAGCGACAGGGCCATCGCGAACGGGCCGTTGAGACCCGGCGTGGCGCCGATGGCGATGCCGAGAAGCAGGCCGCCGAATACCATGGCAATGGGTAACCAGTCGAACTGCCCGTCAGCGGTGAAGAAGACCTCAAGCACGCCCCGCGCGATGTATTCGAGAGCGAGTTCCATCAGAATGGCTCCGATTTGGTCGAAAAGGCTCTAGTAATCGGCGTTCGGCGGCAACTGGACGTTGATCAAAAGGACATCGAACACGATGATGCTCGCCGCAATCACACCCATAACGGCAAGGATCGCCTGCCACCGCAAACCGGCCTCGGCCCATGCAATCAGCGTCGCCGTCATGAGAAACCCTCCGATGCCGTAACCGACGTATTTGTAAGGCACCGTATCGACCAGTTGACGATAGGTCAGGTCGCTTGCCGAAACAAAGCCTGCCACAGCCGTAACCAGCGGCCCCAGCCAGTACATGGCGGCCAGTCCGGCGCAGACGAGAAGATTGAACAGGACGAGGAAAATGAGGTCGTCGCGGGTCAGCCTCGCCGTTGTTCGAGCTTCATCGGAATGGCGGCGCAGCAACAGCGACTTCAGGACGTGGCTCGCGCTGAGTACAAGGATGGCACTGGTGAGCAATACCGGGAAAAACGCGTCGCCCGGCTCCGGCTTGCCGGCGTGATCGACCTCGACGAAACCGCCGCGGATGTCGTTCGGAAACCAGACGAACAGCGCGAGGAGCGCAAAAACGAACAAAACGGCGCCAAACCCGATATCCCACGGGTCCGGCGCCGCTTCAGTTTTCTGAGCCTTTCCCCCCACTAGTTGGAGAGCGCTTTGAGAAGCTCTTGGTTGGCTTCGTAGTTCTTCTTCAAGCGCGCAGTGAGCGCATCACCGGCAATCACCACCGGACCCGGCGGATACTGCTTGGCGACGAACTTCGCTGTCTTGGACTCAGGGTTGGAGAGAACCTCGGCGATCGCCTTCGCGATCGCGTCGCGGGCCTCCTTCGGCATGTCCTTGGGCCCGGCCAGGAGGAACTGGAAGCCAAGCGACAAGTCGACGCCATAGTCTTTCAGAGTTTTGCCTTTTGGCGCTTGCACCAAAGGCTTGTCTTCAGCCGATGCGAGAATGACGAGCTCGCCGGCGGCCACAAGGCCACGCTGCACGCCGCCGCCCCACGCGACGTTTGCGTCACGTGCGACAAGCGCGTTCATGCCGGACTTACCGCCCTTGCCGCGCAACGGGTTGATCTTGATGCCGAAGTGTCTGGCAACGATTTCCGCGCCCGCCTGGACCTGGTCACCCCAGTTCGCCCAGACGATCTTGGTGCCGCTCTTGGCCGCTTTCACCATGTCCTCCAGCGACTTCCAGCCGCTGTCGGAGCGCGCCAGGACCGCCATCTGCGAGCCGGCGGTCGTGGTGATGTAGGTGAAGTCGTCGATCGACAGGTTCTCGTTCTTGATTGTGGCGAAGTCGAACGTGGTGTTGATCGCGAAGCCGATGGTCTGGCCGTCTGCCGGCGCGTCTTTCAGTTGCGCCGCCATGACGGCGCCGCCACCGCCCGCCTTGTTGTCCGGAATGATACGCCAGCCCTTGAGCTTTTCGAGCTCTTCGGCGAGCGCCCGGCCCTGCGTGTCGGTTCCGCCGCCGGCGCCGAACCCGATCCAGAGCTTGATCGGGCCTTTTGGCTCCCATTCGGCGTTCGCCGGGCTCAACGATAGCCCGAGGGCCATCACCATGGCCACGAACAGTCTGATCATCATCTACTCTCCCTTACTACTTTGCTGGGTGTTTACAGTGTCTCCCGCAGGCCCAGAGATTGCGTCACTCCGGCCCGGCGGCTGCGCTATCCGCCGACTGTCTCCTTGAGCTCCATTGGCCGGTGACCGGGCGGCATTTCGAACCGCTGAAACAGGCTGGGCCTGTCATCGAACGAGTAGTCCTTGACGTCCCACACAAGCCCCACGGTGCCGGCGGTCAGTCTCAGATGCTCGCAGGCGCGTGCAGACAGTTCCCGGCTTCCCACCTTGTGCTCCATACGAAGCGTCGGCAGGTTGAAGCGCTCGATCAGCACGCGGTGGCAAGATGAGCCGTGCAGTTCCTCGACCGGCACGTTGAGAAGATCGCGCCCGTGCTCACATGAAAGGAACAGGCTGCTGAGGGCAGGCGGGTCCTGCTCCACCCAGACCAGGCGGTCGATCCGGACAAATCTCTCGACGTTCAGCGCGGTCTGCCAGGGACCCGGCGTATCATCCTCGGTAACGCTCAGGACCCGTACGAACGGCATCAGCAACTCGCCGGTTTCACGGTGTCTGAAGCGATAGACGTAGACTTCGGACACCTGTGAGCGGCGGTCGGCGATGTAGGTGCCGGTCTTCCGGTTGCGGACCACGAGACCGCGTTCGGCGAGTTTCGTGAGGGCTTTCTGAAGCGTTCCGAGCCCGACGGGCAGCCGCTCCGTCAGTTCGATTTCCGCGGGAACCCGCTCGCCTGGCTTGAAGTGTCCGGCCCGTATGCACTTCTCGAAAGCATCGAATACGCAACGATGTTTCGGCGCGCGCGAGCGTTCCGCCTCGGCGAGGATGCATTCTTCCAGCGTGTCGAGAGCAATCTCAGCCATGCGCGCAGTGAACTTTACATATGAGTTGTCGTCTATTAACTACATAGTTTATATGGATTCTGCGGTCAATGTCCCAGTTCCCCCTTGCGGAGTGGCGGCATGCTGATCCCCAACACCGCCAGTTTCGCGGAGACAGCGTCGAGGGATGAAACTCACACTACTTGGTACCGGCACGCCGGCCCCTTCACTCACACGTCAAAGCTCAGGCTATCTGGTGGAAATCGGCGATGACGTGATCGTTCTGGACCATGGCCCCGGCGCCATGCACCGGCTCCTGGAATCGGGGCGCGGTCCCGCCCAGGTCTCGCATCTGTTTCTAACCCACCTTCACTATGACCACATCGCCGACTATCCGCGGTTGATGCTCCAGCGCTGGGATCAGGGCGCGGGCGCCATACCGGAGTTACAGGTCTTCGGACCCGCGCCGCTTGGCCGCATCACCGAGCAGCTTTTCGGTGAAGACGGGGTGTACGGCCTTGATCTGGAGTCGCGGGTGAGCCACCCGGCAAGCCAGCAGATCTACGCGGCGCGCGGCGGCACACCACCCCGCGAGAAACCGTCGCCGGTGGTCCGGGAAGTCACGGCGGGAGACGTGATCGAAGGCGACGGGTGGCGCATCACGACGGGTGCGGCGCGGCATTTCCAGCCGATCCTCGAGTGCCTCGGCTATCGCATCGAAACCGATGCCGGAACGGTGGTCTACTCCGGCGACAGCGGCGGCGTCCTTGCGTCCATGATCGAGCTCGCCAAAGACTGCGATGTCCTGATCCACATGTGCCATTTCGCCTCCGGAACGGAGCCGGATGAGGCCTTCCGCATCAGTTGCGGCGGGCACATGGACGTCGCCGAGGTGGCGCGCCAGGCGAACGCGAAGACGCTTGTCCTCACGCACATTCCGCCGCCGCTCGATGCGCCGGGATGCCTGGAGCGGATCGTGGCGGATGTCCGCACCGTGTTCGATGGAGAGGTGATTGTCGGGCGCGATCTTCTTCAGGTGCCGCTTGCCGCCGATCGCACCATCGAGATCGACTAGGATGAGCACCGTATCCGACAGTCCCACGCCCGTAACGGTGCAACAGTTCGCCATTTCGTCGGGCCATGAGCTCGCGAGCGCCGCGGGGATGGAAATCCTGGAAGCGGGCGGCAACGCGGTCGACGCTGGCGTTGCCGCCGGCATTGCGCTGGGCGTTCTGCATGGCGACCTGGTCAACTTCGCCGGTGTCGCGCCGATCATCCTTCGCATGGCCGAAACCGGGGAGGTGAAGACGATCGACGGTCTCGGCACGTGGCCGCGCACGGCCTCGGCCGCCTTTTTTGAAGAGACCTTCGGCGGCGAAATCCCTGAGGGCATTCTGCGCACCGTGGTGCCGGCTGCGCCCGCCGCATGGCTGACGGTGCTCGGCGACTTCGGGACCATGACGTTCGCAGAGGTGTCCGCCGCCGCCATCCGCTATGCGCGCGAGGGCTTTCCGGTCTTCCCGGTGCTTGCGGATTTCATCGCAAGCAACGAAGCGAGCTATCGCCGGTATGCCGAGAATGCCCGCATATTTCTGCCCAACGGCGCGCCGCCAAAGACCGGCGATATCCTTGTGCAGTCGGACCTCGCGGCGACGATCCAGTACATGGCGGATGAGGAAAGAAACAGCCGTGGCGGCCGCAAGCGGGGCCTGACGGCGGCCTATAACGCCTTTTACCTGGGCGATATCGCGCAGAAGATCTGCGCCTATCATGCATCGAAGGCAGGCTTCCTGACACTCAAGGACATGGCGTCGTACCGCGTGCGATACGAGGAGCCGGTCCACACAGAGTTCAGGGGCGCGGAATTTTACGCGTGCGGGGCCTGGTGCCAGGGTATCTCGTTCGCCCAGGTGCTCGGCATGCTGGAGCGTGCAAGCCTGCATGGGGCAACCCCCAATTCCGCCGACTATATCCACGGGGTCACCGAGATCCTGAAACTGGTCTTCGCCGACCGCGAACGCTATGTGGCCGATCCGCTGTTCGTTGACGTCCCGGTCGAAGACATGCTGACTCCCAGCTATCTGCAGGCGCGGCTGGCGCTGGTCGACGACAATGCCGCGTATCCCGAAATGCCGCCCGCGGGCGACCCGTGGAATTGCGCGGCCTTGGTGCCGGACAACATGGACCATATGGCGGAGCCGCAACCGGGCGGCGACGCGCATGCGACCAAGCCTCAGGAGCGGGTGCCGGAGAGAGGTCCTGCGAGCGCCGACACGTCGCATGTCTGCGTTGTCGACGCGAAGGGCAACATGTTCGCCGCCACGCCCAGCGATACATCCGCGGACACCGAAGTCATTCCCGGAACGGGGCTGTGCCCCTCTTCGCGCGGTTCGCAATCACGCGGCGTGCGCGGCCATATCAACGCGGTCGCTCCAGGCAAACGTCCGCGGCTGACGCCGAACCCGGCCCTTGCACTCAAGGACGGCAAGCCGTTTCTCGTCTTCGGCACCCCCGGCGGTGATGTGCAGATCCAGGCGATGGCGCAGACGGTCGTGAACATGCTGTGTTTCGACATGAACGTTCAGGCGGCGGTCGAGGCTCCCAGATTTGCCACCTACAGCTTTCCTTCTTCCTTCGCGCCGAACGACTACCATCCCGGCCTCTTGATGCTTGAGAGAGCCATCGGCGAAGAAACCGGCGCACAACTTGCCGCCCGTGGCCACAGGGTCGAGTACTGGCCGGACAACACCTGGAAGGCCGGCGGCGTCTGTGCGATTCATGTCGACGAAGACAAAGACAATGGCCGTGTGCTGCATGCCGGCGCCGACCCCCGGCGCGCGGCGCGCGCACTTGGCAAATGACACGGGCATGAGCGGCACCCGCACGACATGCAACCTGAATGGCGCGTCGCCGGCATTCCCGGACCTCGAAAAGGCCGTTGCCGACGGACGCGATCCCATGGACGTTTTCGCCGCCGCGGAGAAAGCGGCGCAGGCCGCGATCGGTCACAGGTTGTTCACGATCATGGCGTTCCACGCAGACAGCGTGGAGGTGGAACGGCTGTATTCGAGCAACGAGAGCGCTTATCCGCCGGGCGGGCGGAAGCAAAAGCGCGATACCGCCTGGGGCCGTCAGGTGCTCGATCAGGGCGAACCGTTTATCGGCCGTTCCGCGGAGGACATCCGTGCCCATTTCAACGATCACGAGGTCATTATCGGGCTCGGCCTGGAGGCGGTCCTGAACATGCCGATCCGGCATGACGGCCGCACGCTCGGCACGATCAACCTTTTGCACCGGGCGGACTATTACACCGAGGATCATCTGGCGCCGGCGGCTGAGATTGCGCGGCTTGTCGGTTGCGCTCTGTCGGGAAATAGGGAAAAGGAGTGACTGGCGATTTCCCGGGTGACCGCATGCCTGAACAGGGACTTGAAATCGAACGCGTCACCCCCGACACGTTCCGGGATCACCTCGACGGCCTCGCACGGCTCCTGGAGGTTTGCGTCGTGCATGGCGCGGCGGTGAATTTTGTTGTGCCATTCAGCTTTGAAGAGAGCCGTGCCTTCTGGGAGGAGAAGGTGCGTCCCGCGCTGACGTCGGGTTCGCGCATCGTGCTTGCGGCGCACGCGGACGGCGGGCTTGCCGGTTCCGTGCAACTGGACTGTGACACGCCGCCCAATCAGCCCCACCGGGCAGAGGTCACGAAGCTCCTCGTACATCCGGACTTCCGCCGGCGCGGCATTGGCCGGGCGCTGATGGTCGAGATCGAACGGCAGGCCAGGCAGATGGGCCGCACACTCATTACGCTCGATACCGCCAGTGACGGGGCCGAGGCGCTCTATGCGTCATTGGGCTATCGGAACGTCGGCGTGATACCGTCCTATGCACGGCATCCGACGGAAGATGGCTATGACGCCACGACGATCATGTACAAACAGATATGAAATGCCCTGAATATTTCATGACCAAGCTTTACAGAAGCGTCCGGCAGTTGCAGCATTCAAGAAAGTGACGCCTTAAGAAGTGTTGCCTGCATAAGAGTTTTACAACAATGGGAGTATAAGAGATGAAGCTATCTCGCCGAGTTATTCTATCCGCCGCCGCCGTCGCCGCGGCATCCGTCCTGGTGCCGTCGACAGGCGCTCACGCTGCCGACTTCCCGTCGAAGTCGATCAACTACATCATTCCGTTCGGGCCAGGCGGTGAGTCCGATATCACCGCGCGGCATCAGCAGAGTTTCGCCAAGGACCTGCTTGGGCAGGATCTGGTCATCTCCTACAAGCCGGGCGGCGGCGGTGCCGTCGGCTGGGCCCAGCTCAACAAGATCAAGGGCGACGGCTATACGATCATGGGCATCAACCTGCCGCATATTATCGTGAAACCGAAGCAGAAGAACGTGGGCTTCACAACCGAGGATATCACCGGCGTCTACATGTTCCATTATACGCCGGACGCGATCGTCGTTAAGGCGGACAGCCCTTACAAGACGCTGAAGGACCTCGTTGACGATGCCAAAAAGAACCCGGGTGCGGTCACCCTGTCCGGTTCCGGCAAGGGCACAGCCAATCATCTCGCGCAAGTGAACTTTGACAAGGCTGCGGGTACCAAGACAACCTACGTGGCGTTCAAGGGCACAGGCGCGTCGGTTCAGGCCCTGCTCGGCGGCCAGGTGAAGGCGCAGTGGGGTTACACCTCGGTTGGTGCCAAACACGCCGGCAAGGTTCGTATGCTGGCTGTGGCGATGGACGAGCGGCATCCAAAATTCCCGGACGTGCCCACATTCAAGGAACTTGGCTATGACCTTGTGTCGGGTGCCTATCGCGGCGTCGCGGTGCCCAAGTCGACGCCTGAAGACGTTCGCAAGAAGGTCTCTGACGCCATTGCAAAGATCAATGCGGACCCGGAGTTCCGCAAGCGTATGGAAAACGACGGTATGGCGTTGCTCGACATCGACTATGCCAACATCAAGCCTTTCATTGACGAGAAGTCCAAAGGTTACATTGAGGCTGCGAAGGCCGGCGGAGTGCTCAAGTAGAACTTCATTGGTTTTCGAACGAAAGGGATATGGCTGGACCGTCCCGATGGCGGTCCAGTCTCCTCATTTCATTTGCAAATACAATCAATAACGGTCTGGTGTATGGTGCGTATTACGCCTTGATTGGGCAAAAAGCGTTTTCGAGACGCGGGGAGGGAGGCCCAAATGCCGATTTTCGACAGCCTTCTGGCTGCATTTACACCATTCAACTTGATGCTGGCCGTTGTCGGCGTGGTTGCCGGCACGATTATCGGGTCGTTGCCCGGCTTGACGGCGACCATGGCCATCGCCGTTCTCGTGCCGATTACTTTTTCAATGGAACCTGCGTCCGCGCTCATCATGATGGGCGCGATATACACCGGTGCGATTTATGGCGGCGCCTATGCCGCGATTCTGCTGAACACGCCGGGGACCCCGTCCGCCATCGCCACGACCCTTGATGGCTACCCGATGGCAAAAAGGGGCGACGGCGATCTCGCCATCACGCTCGCCTGTGTCGCGTCGGTTGTCGGTGGCCTGGTCGGTGCGGCTTTTCTCTTTGCGCTCGCGCCGCCCCTGGCAGACATCGCTCTTGCGTTCGGGCCGGTCGAGTATTTCTGGCTGGCCATATTCGGGCTTACGCTGATCGCGGCCCTCTCCGAAGGCAACATGGTCAAGGGACTGATAGGGGGCTGCCTCGGGCTACTGCTCGCCTGCGTCGGTGTCGCCGAAGTCAGCGCCGACATCAGGCTGACGTTCGGGTCTGAAACGATGCTCGGCGGGATCGAGGTCATATCGGCCCTGATCGGCCTCTACTGCATCCCGGTCCTGATCGATCTGGTGGCAACGCCGGACAAGCATCTGCACGTGGAAACGAAAAGCGGAGGCATCCGCTTCGGCGACGCCATGGCCATTTCATGGAAGGGCAAGTGGAACCTGCTCCGCAGCTCGGTTCTCGGCACCGTGGTCGGCATCCTGCCGGGGGCGGGCGGGTCCATCGCCGGCCTTGTCGCGTATTCCGAGGCGCGACGCTCCTCCAAGACGCCTGAGAAGTTCGGAACCGGCGAGCCCCGGGGTCTGCAGGCGACCGAGTCGGCCAACAATGCGACCGTAGGTGGAGGCTTCATCCCCACCCTTGTTCTCGGCATTCCGGGCACGCCGCCCGATGCGGTCATTCTCGGCGCGCTCCTTGTACAGGGCGTCAAGGTCGGTCCGAACCTCTTCCAGGCCGAGAGCTCGATCGTCTACACATTCATCTTCGGCCTGTTCCTGGCGACGATCCTGATGCTGCCGATCGGACTGCTGATCGGGAAATACGCGTACCGGACGATCGTGGAAATTCCAAAAGCCATGCTGGTCCCGACCGTCGCCTTTATGACACTGATCGGCACCTTCGCAATCCGGAACAACACGGCGGACGTCATCATCATGATCTCGCTTGGTGTGATGGGCTGGGTGTTGAACCGGTTCGGGTTCCGTGCATCGCCGATCGTTCTGGGTCTTATTCTCGGACGTATCGCGGAGCAGGGATTCGTCCAGGGTTGGACCATCGCTTCGGCGACCGGAAACTATGTCGGCATGTTCTTCGGGCGCCCGATCACGATCGCCATCCTGTGCGCGATTGTCCTAGCCCTGTTCGGGCCCGTGTGGACCCGACGCATGAAGATCAAGAGGGAGGCCATGGCCAATGACGAATGAAGCGAACGGGCGCAGCATTTCGACGCCGATCATGGCGGCGATCTTCATTGGGATCGCGGTGATCGTCTTCTGGGACACGACCAGTTATACCGACGCGGATTCCTACGTCTTTCCCCGCGCGATCGCACTGGTGATGGCCTGTCTTGCAGTGCTCTTGATCATACGATGGTTCTTGGTGCCATCTCCTGAAGAGGTGAGCTTCGAAGGTGCGAACCTGCGCCGGCTCGGGCTGGTCCTTGTCATGCTGGGTGCGACCATAGCCATGCCCTGGATCGGCTTTCTGCTGTCGGGTTTGATCGCATTCGGCGCGATTCTCGTGCTCGCCATGTACGATCCATGGACGCCGATGCGCCTGATCGTCTATCCACTCTCGGGCGCCGGTGTTGTGCTCGCGTTCTACTTCCTGTTCAGCAATGTCCTGCAGGTCCCCTTGCCGGTCGGGACCGTATTCGGCGGGTAAGCCGTCCCCACCGTGTTGCACAGGTCTGGAAGGGGTTGATGTGTTGAGCGCGCCAATGGTCCTCGTCCGCACGGAGCATTGTGCGGAGGGGGTACGTTTGCGCCGCAATATGCGTGAGCCCGTCCGCATGGCATGCGCGGCGTTGTCGTCACGTTGGTGGCTGGAAGAACTCCTCGAGAATCAGTGATTTGTGTCTAAATCGTGTACGGCGCCATTCATCTTTCGCATGGCCGATATGCGTGTGCTCGCCTTATGCTGCGGCGCAAAAAACACCATATTGCAGTGCAAGTACTGGACGTCAGAATGGAGCATTGACATGACTGATTATGCAGCAAAGCCCTACGCGCGTCTGCCAGAGACCCCGCGCACTTCCGGTTCGTCCTGGAAGGCGCCGAAGCTTCTGAAAGGCCTTGCCCGGACCATGGAAAGCTTCGTTAACGCCTGCCAGGCCGCCTCGGAGTATGAGCGCCGCTCTGCGCTTACGAGCCCGGCGCATTCGGGGGATATCGCGCGCGAGGTGTTCACGAAGTATTTCGACGGCCGCTAGAGCATCATGGGTTCAGATTGACGCGTTTCGTCGCGAAATCCGAACGCATAAAGATGCTCTAACACTTCAAGATATAGAGCAAATTTATCCGATTAGGTCGAAACAGGGTGAGTCAACCTAATCGGAT
>JANQLP010000091.1 GCA_028280515.1 Hyphomicrobiales bacterium | reverse complement strand
TGGCCTAGAGCAAAATCCGATTAGGTTGACTCACCCTGTTTCAACCTAATCGGATAAATTTGCTCTATATCTTCAAGTGTTAGAGCATCTTTATGCGTTCAGATTTTGCGACGAAACGCGTCAATCTGAACGCATGATGCTCTAGGCTTTCCGATCGATTAGACGGCCAATGATACGGAGTCGTGGAACCGCTCAAAGCGCGGTCCAGATACCGTAGACGCCCGAGGCGACCAGTATCAAAAGCACGGCCGCGCGAAACCGCTCCTCGCTGAGATACCGGGTCACATAGTGCCCGAGAAATGCGCCGGCGATGACGAACGGTGACAGCTTGGCGGCCAGCAGCCAGGTTTCCCCCGTCATCCCGCCCCAGATCGTGTGGATGAGCGACACGGAACCGTAGGAGAACCCGAACAGCAGCAGCGTCGCGGACCGGCTGATCTGCTTTGCGGCATGCCGGGCGAGCAGATACAGGACGACGACGGGACCGGGCATGGCGAGCGCGACCGCCATGACACCGGAGATGAAGCCGATCCCCAGTTCGCTGAAAAGGCGGGGCTCAAACTCGTCGGTTGCGGGTGCCGTTGACCTCGCGTGGGAGCGGCGCCATTCACGAAAGATCAGCAACAGGGCAAACGCGGTAATGAGCACCCCGACGGTGATCTTGACGCTATCAAGGTCCGCCGCCTTGAAGGCGGCGAGGCCGACGGGGAACCCGATAATGGAGCCGATCATCAGGTGGGACAGCAGCCGGTAAGGCGCTTCCTCCATCAGATGGCGCATCAGCACGAGAGAGATCACGAAATTGACGACCGCGGTGACCTGGATCGCCGTCAACGACCCCATGATCAGAAGGAAGAACGGAACCGCCATGATGGCGAACCCGAAGCCCGTCGCGGCCTGAACGACCGCGGCAAAAAACGCAACACCGGCCAATGCGGCAAAGCTGAGTATGTCCATTTGGAATCGGCGCCCCCGATGCGCCCGCACTAATGCACACCCTATGCGCCCTCTCAAGTTGTATCCAAGCCCCTCGACCTCGACGCCCGCGTCCCCTATATGTGCCGGCCAGAGAACACGGGCTCCGTCATTTGGAGCGAACACGACAGCGGAGTAAGGCCAATGGCAAACTGGCGCGTTTATCTTTCAGGCGAAATCCACACCGATTGGCGGGAACAGATCGAAGCCGGCACCAAGGCTGCAGGTCTGCCGGTGGAGTTCACCGCACCGGTGACAAACCACGCGTTTTCTGACGATTGTGGCGTCGCCATTCTGGGCGCGGAGGAAAACGCCTTCTGGAAAGACCGCAAGGGGGCAGGCGTCAACGCCATCCGGACGCGCACGCTCATCGAGAAAGCCGATGTGGTCGTCGTCCGCTTCGGCGATCAGTACAAGCAGTGGAATGCCGCGTTCGATGCGGGTTACGCGGCGGCCCTGAACAAGCCGCTGATCATCATGCACGGCCCCGGCCACGCCCACGCCCTCAAGGAGGTCGACGCAGCGGCACAGGCTGTCGCGGAAACGCCGGAGCAAATCGTTGCGGTGTTGCGCTACGTGATCACCGGAGACCTGCAGCCGGTCGCAACGGCGCACGCGGCGGAGTGACGGGGTCGCGTCGGTAGCCTGGTTCAGGACAAGCGCTGCTGAAGCGTCCGCGCAATCTCATCGAGTTCGGCCTTCGGCAAGTCGCCGATCACCATGAAGCCGTATTCTTCGGTGTCCCAGAAGGCGATGTTAAGGCCAAGGCGCTGTTCCTGCTCAAGGGGTTTAGGCTTGCGCTTGCCTTTGATGATGCAGAAAGACACCGGCGTCTTGCCGTCTGCCAGATAGGCGACCTGCACCAGCCGTTTCCCGCCAAATTGCAGAACGTCGGCGCGTTTGAGCTGTAGTGGCCCAACGGTCACCTGATCCGCCGTCAGATCAAGCCCCAGATATTCCGACACGGCGCGCATGCCCGCGTCCCGTTCCGTTGCGTCCTTTCCGGTATTCTCCAGGGTCTGCGTGATGAACAGCGACTGATACTCCGCAACAGCGGCACGCCAGCCGCGTTTTGCCCAGGACTGCTCGGCCGTCTGGGTCTTCACCCCCGGCAACTGAACAAACCGGCTGGAGAACAGGCCTCCCGCGAACACCGCCAGAAGGACGACAGCTGCCGCGAGCATGCGCCAGCCGGCCCAGGGTTCCCGTCGGATGCTTACCGAGGCGCCGATGACCCGCGGTGTCGGGCGCTGCATCTCGCTCTCATCGGCCTGAGGCGCGGGCGGTTCCTTGACCTGCTTTAGGATTTCCTGGAGCCGCCTTTCGGGGGCATTGGCCAGCAAGGCGTCATACGCCTCTTCGAACGGACGGTCGCCGCGCCGAAGCAGTTCGAGCCTGGCTTGGAGGTCGCGGTCGAGCTTGACCTCGCGTTCAACGTGTGCGGCACCCTCATCGTCGAGCATGCCGTCGAGATAGGCGACAAGTTGCTCGTCGGTCACGGGACCTTCATCGCGCCAGTTGCTCATCGGCGTTGACCTGTTCGTTTCTTGCTCGGCGTGTCTTCTTTGTTGAGCTCGCCGAGTTTCGCGCGCGCCGCCGCCAGCCGGCTCATGATCGTGCCAATCGGGACATCCATCGTCTCGGCGGCCTCCTTGTATGTGAGGCCTTCCGCATAGACGAGAAACACCGTTTCCCGCTGCACTTCAGGCAGCGCCTGCACTTCTGTTAACACTTGGCGGGCGAAAATATTCGTTTCCACTTCCGACGCGCCATCGCCGACGAGAACCTCTTCGGCGCTGACAAACCCTGCGCCGGTGCGGATTTTCTGAGAGCGCAGCTCGTTCTTCCATATTGAATTGAGAATGGAGAACAACCATCTGTCGAGGCGCGTGCCTGCCTGAAACTGGTCCGCGCGCTCGAGCGCGCGGACACACGTCGCCTGCACGAGGTCCTCCGCCGCGTCGCGGTCCCCGGACAGAACGAGTCCGTAGCGCCATAGACGGGTGAGATGCTCGCCTAGGCCATCGCTAACAATGTCGTGAGACCCCTCGCCCATAATTTTTTTTGTCTTAATGTCGAATAATTCTGAGACTAGCGTGTTTACACCATGCAAACGCCCAAGAGGACGAAAACGCACAACATTGAATGCCTGAATCGAAGCAACGAAAGGTAATTGAAATGTACACAACCTCCCAACCGAATTCGCGCATGGCTGTAAAACTCTTTGCCGCGGCGGCCATTGGCGCCGCGATGCTGTTCCCCCCGGTTCCGGTTCACGCTGCAGGCGGCGGCGATCCCGCGCCGAGCATTCCATCGTGCCCGCAAGGCAAGATCTGGAGCAAAAAGCAGAAGAAGTGCGTGCCCGTTTCCCGTCATGACCTGAACGGCGAAGAGCTTTACCAGCAAGGATGGGTTCTGGCCAAGTCCGGCGACTATCCCAAGGCCATTACCGTGTTGAGCATGGCGGACCAGAAAGACCCGCGCGTCCTCAATTACCTGGGCTACAGCCACCGCAAGAGCGGCGATCTGAACACCGCGATCGGCTTCTACAAGGCGGCGCTGGCCATCAATCCGGATTTCGTCCTGGCCCGCGAATATCTCGGCGAAGGCTACGTCAAGGCCGGCCGTCTGGACCTGGCGAAACTTGAACTCGAAGAAATCGGAAAGCGGTGCGGCAAGGGCTGCAAGGAGTATGTGGAACTCGCCGCCGTGATCGCCGGGACCGATACCTCCACCTGGTAGGGTGTCCATTTCATACCGAGGCTCGTCCCCCCGGCCTCCGTGCGATCAACCGGTCGTCTGCCGTGTGCAGGCGGCCGGTTTTTTCCTCAGGCGAGAAAACTCATCAGGGCGATGTTCGTAAACCGACGCAATTCGGACCGAAGTCACGACCCAGCGAAGTGGCCTCCCGCTTGCTTTTTCCGGACCCGGCGTCCCACGATGAGAATGAGCGTTTGCATTGCGAGAAACAGCACGGCACCGAGACACAGAGCGGCAAACAGCGTGTAGTTCTCACGACCTGTATTCGCCATCTGCATGAAGACACTGGTCCAGAAGAGAAACAGCGCCATGACCGGTGTGAGAACTATGAGGAGCCCGACAGCGAGACGGGCAAGGAAACGCATCGACGATTTCCTGCCGGCAACGAGAGTGCCGGACGTGGTTACGCACAACCAGGCCGAAAGCCCGATGAGTGCGGCGATGACGACCAACACGGTCGAAAGCACATCCCAAGGTTCGGTGCTGGCACCAACCAGCACGAGCAACACCACGGCGCAATAGGCGCCAAAGGCGGCGGCGACACGGAGAAGTATCGCCTCTTTTTGGAGATTCGCCGCGCCCGTTCCCCGGGGCGCGGCCTCTGATGGATTTGACATGGCGCGGGACCGTATCAGCCCGTCCGCCGGACGCAAGAACAATGGCCAACTTGGTTCGGAATCGGGATTTCCCGTATGACCCGGGACGCATACCCCAGGCACCTAGTCCGCAGGCCGTTCCTCATCCGGCAGCAGCGCCTTGAGATCTGCCAGTGAGTTGGCGTCGTGTATCGTCTTGTCACGGCGCCAGCGGTGGATGCGCGGGAACCGCAGGGCGACGCCCGATTTGTGCCGCGTGCTTTTCTGAATGCCTTCAAACGCGATTTCGAAAACATGCTCCGGCTTGACGGAACGAACCGGACCGAAACGTTCGACCGTGTTGCGGCGTACCCAACGCGTCAGTTCGTTGAACTCCGCGTCCGTCAGGCCGGAATAGGCCTTGGCGAACGGCACCAGCTCATCATCGCGCCACACCGCAAACGTCAGATCTGTGAACAGATTGGCGCGCCGCCCGTGCCCCGACTGCGCGTAGATCATGACCGCATCGATGGTGAACGGATCGACCTTCCATTTCCACCAGTCGCCCTTGCGCCTTCCCGAGCGGTAGGGACTGTCCTTGCGCTTGAGCATCAGCCCCTCGCTGCCGCGCTCGCGCGCGGTATCGCGTTCCCGCGCCAGATCATCCCAGCTCTCGAACCGCACAAGCGGCGATAATAAGAGCACACCGCCCGCGGAGTTGTTGGCGACCAGGTTTTCCAGCGCCGAACGCCGCTCGACAAAGGGCTGCTCGCGGAAATCGTCCCCCGACCGTTCGAGCAGATCATACGCCTTGAGCACGACCGGTGCGTCGGACAGCAGTTTCTTCGACACCGCCTTGCGGCCGATCCGCGTCTGCAGCGTCTGGAACCCGAGCGGACGACCGTCCCGCCAGGGAAGGATTTCCCCGTCGATCACCGTGCCGTCGGGCAGAAAATCCGTCAGCGAAGCCAGTTCCGGAAACCGTTCGGTGACGAGCTCTTCCCCGCGGGACCAGACATAGAGCTCGCCGCCGCGCACGATCGCCTGCCCCCTGATGCCGTCCCACTTGTGCTCGGCGCACCAGTCGGCGGGGGCGCCGAGCGCGTCGAGCTCCCCCTCCAGCGCATAGGCCAGATAGAACGGATACGGGCGCGACAGGTTCTCCCGCGGGTCTTCGGAAAGGACCAGTTGTTCGAAAGACGTGTTGTCCGGCGTCCAGTCGCCCATGAGACGGTGGGCCAGCGCGTTTTCGTCGATTTCCGTCGCCTGCGCGAGCGCGCGGGTCATCAGTTTCTGCGAAACACCGATCCGGAAACCGCCGGTGATCAGCTTGTTGAACAGGAACCGCTCGGTGGTATCGAGCCCGCTCCAGGCATCGAGCACCAGCCGCTTCTTTTCCGCATCATCGAGATCTTTCAACCCCTTGATGACAGTGATCCAATCCGTAAGCGTCTTTTCACTGTTCGCCGACTTCGGCGGCAGGACCAGAGCGATTGTCTCCGCGAGGTCGCCGACGATTGGATAGGCTTCCTCGAACAGCCAGAGCGGAATACCGGCGGCTTCCGCGGCCCATTCGCGCAGCACCGTGGTCGTGACCGTCCGTTTCGGTCTGCGGTGCGACAGCAGCGCGATGGTCCACATTTTGTCGTCGTCCGACGCGGCCCTGAAGTAATCGGCCAGGGCCGCAACCTTGGCGTTCGTCTTGGTGGTCTGGTCCAGCCGGCGGAACAATTCGGCAAAGTCCTTCATGCGGACGCCCCTTCACCGCCGGCTTGTCCGCCGGTCTTATCTCCTGAAGCGTCATCCAGCAGCTCGCCTTCATATTCCGTCTCCGCGATCCTCGCGTCATAGCCCTCACTTTCGAGCCAGCGCCTGAAGATCGACGTGTATCCATGGGTCACATAAATGCGTTCCGCGCCGCTCGACCTGATCGTCTCGTTCAGGGCTGTCCAATCCACGTGATCGGACAGCACGAAGCCACGGTCTGCCGCCCGGCGGCGGCGAACGCCGCGCAGCGCCATCCAGCCGGAGGCGAAACCGGTCGAGGCCGGCCCGAGCCGGCGCATCCACGCGGACCCCAGCGCCGATGGCGGCGCCACCACCAGCGCACCGGCAAAGGCTTCTTTCTTGATCTCAGGCGTCACGCGGAGGGTCTCTGGCAAGGCGAGGCCCTGAGCGCGCAGAACCTCGTTGGTATCCTCGACCGCGCCGTGGGTGTAGATTGGCCCGATGCCGGGATCGATGCCCACCAGCACCCGTTGGGCCTTGCCGAGGGAATAGGCCCCGATCACGCTGGCAAGGCCGCCTTCGGCATTTTGCTGCCACCAGCCATTGATTTCCGAGATCACCTCTGCCTGTGCCTGCCACTTGAACACCGGCAATCCGAACGTGCATTCGGTGATGAGCGCATCGCAACGCACCAGCTCGAAGGCCTCCGAAAGGCCATCGGGTTCGGTCTTATAGTCGCCGGTGAAGACCCAGACCTCGCCCTTGTATTCCGCGCGAATTTGCGCCGAACCGGGGATATGGCCGGCAGGATGGAACGAAAACACGACACCACCGATCTCACGCGTCTCTCCGAACGGGATGCCTTCGATCGGGATGTCACCGAGCCGGTGGCGGATCACCGGCACGGCCGCCTCGCTCGCAAGGTAGGCCCCGTGACCCGGGCGGGCATGATCGGCATGGCCGTGGGTGATGAGCGCGCGCGCGACCGGCCGCCACGGATCGATATAAACATCTGCCCGCGGGCAGTAGATGCCTTTGTCGGTGAATTCCAGAAGGGACATGGATACGCCGGACAACTGATAAGGCCCTGAATACGTTCCGTCTCAGGCCCTGGTTCAGTGTCCATTTACCGCGACGGCCGATGGGTCCGCAAATAGCTGCCCGACCCGCGCATTATGGACTGCAATGTAATGCCGTCTTTGCTTGTGCTTTGCGTCGACAGGAAACCGTGTCGGACAGCACATTATGTTCGAGAACGTAGGCACGGCATTCGATATGCTGCCTCAAGGACTGAGATGCTACGAGGAGACGCTATATGAACGAGGACTTCATGCGCCGCGCGATCGAGATTGCCCGCGAGAGTCTCGACGACCCGGGCGCCCTGCCCTACGGCGCGGTCGTCGTGAAGGACGGCGAGATCATCGGCGAGGGTTTGAACCGCTCGCACGGCAAGTCCGACCCCACCTCACATGGCGAGGTGGAAGCCATCCGGGATGCCTGCAAGCGTCTCGGCACGCCGACCCTGGCGGGCTGCGATCTCTATACGTCCTGCGAACCGTGCTCCATGTGCGTGGCGACCATGTACATCGCCGGGATCGAGCGCCTCTATTACGCCAGCACCATTGCCGAAAGCGCGGTGTTCTTCGGCCAATTGTCGGAGCGCGATGCCAAATGGTCGCGGCGCATCAGTGCCGTCGATCTAAGACGTGAGGTGGGACTGCCGATGGACGAGCGCTCGATGCCCGCCAAACGCATTCTCGGTGACCTTGGTCAAAACGTCTTCGACGATTTCGTCGCCCGGCAAGGCTGAACCGGCTCAGACCACCTGGTTGCGAAGCTCGGTTTCGCCGCGCCACATCCGCTCCAGATTGTCCATCAGGATGTCGACCACATTGTCCTCGTAGCGGCGCGTTTCGCCGGCGGTATGCGGCGTGATCAGGGCGTTTTCGATCGACCACAACGGTGAACTCTCGGGCAACGGCTCCTCGACCGTACAGTCGATGCCCGCCGCCGCGATCTGACCGCTCTGCAGCGCAGAGATCAGCGCCGGTTCGTCGACCACCTTGCCGCGCGCGACATTGATGAGGTGCGCCGACGGCTTCATCGCGGCGAACGCCTCCGCGTTGATGAGGTTTTCCGTTTCCGGCGTCAGCGGGCAGGTCAGCGCCACGATGTCGGCCTGCGGCAGGAGCTCGTGCAGCTTGGCCTGTGCATGCACCTCGTGCGCGGCCTCGCCGCCCCTCGACGGATCACGCTTCACGGCAACGACGTTGAGATCGAACGCCTTGGCCAGCGTTGCCAGACGCGATCCGATCCGGCCCATGCCGACGATGAGCATCGTCTTGCCGCCGAGCTCGTCCTCGCGGATTGTGGGATCGGAGATCATGCCGCGCCACCTTTTCGCATGCTGGTTGGCGCAGGCTTCGGGGATCAGCCGGGTCAGGGACAGAATGAGCGCCATGGCATGTTCCGCTACGGCGCGCTCGTTGGCGCCCTGCCCGCTCGCAAGGCGGACGGACTTGGCACGAAACCAGTCGGCGTCGAACTTGTCCATCCCGGCGCTGGCCGACTGCACGAACCTGATCCGGGGCGCGGTGTCCAGCAGGTCATTGGACCAGAGCCCCGAGGCAACGACAACGTCTGCCTCGCCGGCACGGGTCAGCATGTCATCCCCGTTCCAGACCTGGAAGTGGTTGATGCCGAGATCGCGGCGCGCAAAGGCCTCCGCCAACTGGTATGCGACATGGCCGAAGCAGATTGTGATCTCTTCGCGAGACGGGAAAGTCGGTGACGTCATGACTGATGATCCGGGAAATTTGTTGGAGGGATTGTTCTTGTTTGTAATCAATCAATAGGCGGGTCGTGTGCGCATCGCAAGGTCCGTCTTCAGATTGGCACGGTCGCGTCTGATCCTCTAAGGTACCCGGCACAAACTCATTCGGCGCGCGTCAGGCCGGCCCGGCACATCGCGATGCCCGCGCCAATCCAAAATGAAGCGAGAAATCCAATGGCACTCGACCTCATTCTGGGCAATGCCCGTCCCGCCAATACCGCGAACATGTCCCAAACCGTCGATATCGGCCTCGAAGGCGGAAAAGTCGCTGCCATCGAGCCCAACCTCGACGCAGACTGCGAACGGCTCGATGTCGAGGGACGCCTGGTTTCGAGCGGTTTGATCGAGACGCATATCCACCTCGACAAATCCCGCATTCTCGACCGCTGCTCGCCTTCGCCCGACCGGGGACGCGATCACATGGCGCGGGTGGCGGCGATCAAGGACACCTTCACCGTCGAGGACGTCTACGAGCGCGCGCGCCAGACGCTCGAAGAGTGCATCCTCCACGGTGCGACGCATATGCGCACCCATGTGGAGGTCGATCCCAACGTCGGCATGAACAGTTTCGAAGCGCTGCAGCAACTGGCGAAGGACTATGCCTGGGCCATCGACCTGGAACTGTGCGTGTTTGCGCAGGAAGGCATGAGCAACGTCCCGGAAGCCGACGCGAACGTGGAAGAGGGTCTGAAGCGCGGCGCCCCGGTGATCGGCGGCGCGCCCAGCTACGACGCCGACGGCGCGGCGCAGATCAACCGGATCTTCGAACTGGCCCGGGAGTACGACACCGATGTCGATATCCATCTCGACATCGGGCCGACCACCCACGATATGGACATCCACCAAGTCTGCGATCTGACGGAGCAGTACGGGCTCGGCGGCCGGGTCGCCGTGGGGCATGGAACGAAATACTCATGTCTGCCGCCGGACGAGTTGAAGACCCTCGGCCAGCGCCTGTCCGACACCGGTGTGACCGTCACCGTCCTGCCGGCCACCGACCTGTTCGTCATGGGCCGGGAGCGGGACCACAACGTGATCCGCGGCGTAGCCGACGCCAACGCGCTCGTTGCCCACGGCGTCAATTGCTGCCTGTCGACCAACAATGTGCTCAACCCGTTCACACCGTTCGGCGACTGCTCTCTCATGCGGATCGCCAATCTGTACGCCAACATCGTGCAACGCGGCACAACGGACGAACTTGACGAGTGTTTCGAGATGATGACGCACCGGCCGGCGCGGCTGATTGGCCGCGACGATTATGGCATCGCCGTCGGCAACGCAGCCGACCTTGTGGTCTGGGACGCGACGTCTCGCAACGACGCCGTCGCGCGCATCGCCGCGCCGCTCTATGGATTCAAGAACGGGCGACGCACCTTCACCCGCTCACGCCCGGAGCTTCACCGCCCTTAACCGGTCTGCGTCTCGGCAATCTGCGGCCGGCGCTGCACGAACCAGTAGCACCCGAACAACACGACACCGGCGCTTCCGGCCCAGGCAATCGCCATATTCGGATGGAACAGGGCCAGCATGCCACATGCGGCGACCGCCACACGGAAGGCGATATCGACATTGCGGTTCTCGGCGAACTTCGCCTGAAAGGCGAACACAAGACCGATCGCCGAGCTCATCACAAGAGCCATCGCGGTGAGCTGGGCAAGCCCCGGTTCGAGAACCAGTTCGGGCCGGACAAAAGTCGCCGCCATCAGGACGAACAGCGACGAACAGAGAAGAAGCGTGCGCCATAGAGTGCCCAGGAAGGAGGCATTGGCAATTCTCGATGTAACGGCGGCGACGACGGAGGTCGGCGGCGTCAACTCGCCCCACACGGCAAGGAAGAAGGCGAAGAAGTGAACCGCCCACGGGTCCATGCCGATCTTGATCATGTGCGGCGCGATCACGAGCGCGGTCAGAATGTATGTCGGCGCCGGTGGCAGTCCGGTGCCCAGCAGGGCGCCGAACAGGAACGCGACGATACCGAGCACGAACAGATTGATGGCGGCGGCGTCGACCAGGACAAAGCCCACCTTGGTGGGAATGCCCGTATTGACCAGGGCGCTCGTCAGGATCGCCAGAACCGCAAGCAACAGCGTCAGATCCGCCGTCATCGTCGCGAAATTGTCGACGAACTTTCGCAGGACATCGACCAGTCTGCGGCCCTGCTCGAACAGCGTCTCTGATCTGTTTTCGACCATCATGCGGGCAAGCAGCACCAGTCCGATCATGATGAACACGTAAAGCGCGGCGAACATCGGCGGCAGGTTGTAAACGGCCATGACGATGACGAAACCGACGACCACCGAACCGAACACGGAGACATTCAGCCAGTCGGTCCAGGCGGTTTCCTCGACATAGGCCGGCTTGGTCATGGTGCCGACGTGGCGTGAGAGCAGATAGACGCTGAGGAAGACGGAAAAGAAGTAGATCAGCGCGGGCGCGTATCCGCGCGCGACCACTTCGCCGTAGCTGACGTCCATGAAGCTGGCCATCAGGAAGGCGGACAGGCCCATGATCGGCGGCATCAACTGACCGCCGAGCGATGCCGAGGCTTCGACCGAGGCGGAGTCCTTGCGCGGCATGCCGGCCTTGATCATGGCCGGAATCGTCGCCGATCCGGTCGTCACCGCGTTGGCCGCACCGCTGCCGCTCACGGCAGCCACGCCGAACGAGCCGAGGACCGCGGCTTGCGGAAGCGCGTAAGGCGAACGCGCCGCCAGCCGGGAGGTGGCGCGCAGGATGGACTCAATGCAACCGAAGGCACGCAGGACGCTCAGAACCAGCACGAACGACCCGATGAGCGTCAGGGCGAGCTGCGGAAGGTTGGAGAAGATACCGGTCGAATCCTCCAGGCTCATCGACGTGACGATGCGCTTCCAGCTCAAACCGGGATGATTGAACAGGCCGGGAACGAGCCATCCGTAAACCGCGTAAAGAATGAGAATGATGTTGAGAATAAACAGTTCGAACTGGCGTTTGCGCGCATATTCCATGATCAGCACGAACATGATGCCGCCGACATAGAGGTCGAGCGGGTCCCAGTCGCCGGCGCGCACCGTGCCGAGATCCTCGAACTCGGTGTACATAAAGTAAGACGTGTAAAGCGCGAAGGCCACATAGGCCGCCGCGATCAGATAGTTCAGGGGAACATTGAGCTTCGGGTAGAAATTGTTCTTCCGCAGCGCGTCGAAAACGTAGAGCACGAAGGCGATCGGCACCATGGTCGAGGCCAGCAGGCTGGGCCCGCCGGTCGACGTGACGTAGTAGTTCATCAGCGCCGCGAAAAAGCCGATCGCGGTAATCAGGAAAAGAGCGTCTACGACCGGATGCGCGGTCGTCCGCTCCACCGCAGGTGTCGATGCCTCGGTTGCCATAAGTCCCCACTGCCCCCCTTTGGACTTCGGAAATAAAGTCGAGGCTGGCGCACGGTATGGCGCCAGCCTCGTATTTTGTCAGCCGTCGTTGCGGAAGGCTAGTTCGCCTTGGCGATGCGGGAATCCCATTCCGGCTTCCAGGCGCCCTTCTCCTTCATGAACTTGGCGAGGCCCGGATGCACGGGCACGAAGTCGATGGACGACGTGATACCGCGCACCTGCATTTCGACCATGTTGTCCGCAACCTGCTTGAACGCCTTGTCGGCCTGCGCCAGTTCCTTGGCGCCCTGCTCGATCAGGGTCAGCATCTTGTAGACATCTTCTTCGGGGACTTGCGTGCCGACATGCAGGCCGTAATGGAACGGCAGCATGGTCACGGCATCGCCGTGGGTTGTCTTTTTACCGAAGGTCTTGGTCGGGATCTTCTTAACGGTGAAACCGGCGTCGGTCAGCTTCTTGGCTTCCGCGTCGCTCAGGTTCAGACCGGCCCAGTCCGTCTGCAACGAGGCTTCCTGAATCCAGGGTGCCGTTGTCGCTTCGGCGTTGGTGTAAACGCCAAAGGCATCGTAGCGGCCGCTTTCAAGCAGGGAGCCCGCAGTCTTCACGCTGACTTCCACATACTCGAAATCGATGCCGAGCGCTTCGAGGGCACGCTCGACCTGGGCGCGCGTGTCCCACGGGCGCGGTCCGGTAAAGACGCGCTTGCCGGCGAGATCGCCCCAGGACTTGATCTTATCCTTGTCGCGGGCATGGACGCCGAGGCCCATCTCGATGGTGAATGCCCAGAAGGACTGCACCGGCTGGCGCTTAACCTTGTCCTTGAAGCCCTTGAACCGCTTGATGTTGTTGGCAAGCTCGTAGAAGGCGACGTCGGAGCCGTAATAGCCCTCGAACTCACCCTTGGAATGGCCCTTCACCGTCAGGATTGCGCCGGGGGTCGGCTGCACCGTGAACGTGTATCCGGGCATCTTGTCTTTGAGGAACTGCGTCAGGGCCGTCGCCGCACGGTGGCCGGAAGAGCCAACCCGCGACGTTCCCCAGCGGACTTCGGCTGCCGATGCGTCCGGAACCGAGACCGGAACCGCAACCGCAACCATGGCCGTGACGAGCAGGCCGGCAATAACTGACGCAAATCTTGCGCTGAACATATGTATCTTCTCCCTTAGCGTCCCGCCGGAGCGGGGCAAATTTAGTGTGTTGTTGGTGGTATACAACCTCAAGCTAACCCGGAATCCACCTTTGTCAATGGCGGGAACATTACGTTTGAACCACGAAGCAATGTCAGCACTGCATGTGGTAATATGCGTTGGTGTCGATAAGCTCAAAAATGAGCTGGACGGCCAACCGATTGTCGGCGAAATCACATTTTCGAGATAGTGCTACGCGGATCTAGTCAATGTCGTTGGACTATGACGCAACGTTGTTCTGGTTGATAATTTCGACGACGCTCGGATTTGGGTGCGCCCTCGGGTGGTTGTGGGGCCGCGGCAAGAATTTGTATGGGTTTATCTTTCCCGTAATGCTCTCGCCCATACTGCCATGCAGTTTGATCGTGCCTTTGGGACTTTTGATTTTGATGCCCGAAAAATGCGATTATATCGACTTCATGGGGGATTCGTTTGTTGTAGACCCATGCACGCTCCGCAATCTGTTTTTCCACCATATGAAGGGGATCTGGGCTCTAACCGCCTTCTTCTTCTTACTGGCCACACCAATCATTATGATCTGGCATGTCCTCTATTGGGTCATGATATTTGGTGTGCGCTACGCAACGCGTAAATACAACAAGGCGGCATTTCAGGAGTAGCAGAGACCTCCATGGCACGACACGTTCCAAAAACCTTCGGCTCCCGCGCCGAACCGCGCCCGGTGACGGGTGAAGCGACAGGGCTGGACAGCCCCGTCGAGAGGCCGGAGGGATTCGCCGAGGCGCCACAGCCGATGATCACCGAGCATCCGATCGTGCGGTCGTTCGACAATCCGGACGCGCTGCCGATGTTCATGCCGCACAAGCCGGAGCGCCCGCAGAAGAGCGAGGGCGGCATCGCGCTCAAGATCGAGTCGGACTTCTCGCCGCAGGGCGACCAGCCGGACGCCATCGCCGAGCTTGTCGGAGGCGTGAAGGAGAAGGAGCGCGACCAGGTGCTGCTCGGCGTCACCGGATCGGGCAAGACCTTCACCATGGCCAAGGTGATCGAGGAGACCCAGCGCCCGGCGCTGATCCTGGCGCCGAACAAGACACTCGCCGCCCAGCTCTACGGCGAGTTCAAGAACTTCTTCCCCGAAAACGCCGTGGAGTATTTCGTCTCCTATTACGACTACTACCAGCCGGAAGCCTATGTGCCGCGTACCGACACCTACATCGAGAAGGAATCGTCGGTGAACGAGCAGATCGACCGCATGCGCCACGCCGCCACCAGGGCGCTGCTGGAGCGCGACGACGTGATCATCGTCGCGTCGGTCTCGTGCATCTACGGTATCGGATCGGTCGAGACCTACACGGCGATGACGTTCCAGCTGCAGGTCGGCGACCGCGTCGAGCAGCGCCAGCTTCTCGCCGATCTGGTGGCGCTGCAGTACCGGCGCAACGATATGGGCTTCGAGCGCGGCAGCTTCCGCGTGCGCGGCGACACGATCGAACTGTTTCCCGCTCACCTGGAGGATCGCGCGTGGCGCATCTCCCTGTTCGGCGATGAGATTGATTCCATTACCGAATTCGACCCGCTCACGGGCCAGAAGAGCATGGATCTGAAGACCGTCAAGGTCTACGCCAACTCGCACTATGTGATACCCAAGCCGACCCAGCAGCAGGCCATGAAGGCGATCAAGATCGAACTGAAGGAGCGGCTGGACGAGCTCAACAAGGCGGGCCGGCTGCTGGAGGCGCAGCGGCTCGAACAGCGCACCACCTTCGATCTGGAGATGATCGCCGCGACGGGATCCTGCGCGGGCATCGAGAATTATTCGCGCTACCTCACCGGCCGCAAGCCGGGCGAACCGCCGCCGACCCTTTTCGAGTATCTGCCCGACAATGCCCTCGTCTTCGTCGACGAGAGTCATGTGACCGTGCCGCAGATCGGCGGCATGTTCCGCGGCGACTACCGGCGCAAGGCGACACTTGCCGAGTACGGGTTCCGTCTGCCCTCCTGCATGGACAACCGGCCGCTGCGGTTCGAGGAATGGGACATGATGCGCCCGCAGTCCACCTACGTCTCGGCGACGCCGGGCGAATGGGAGCTGGAACGCACCGACGGCGTGTTCACCGAACAGGTGATCCGCCCGACCGGCCTGACCGACCCGCCGGTGGAGGTCCGTCCCGCGGGCACACAGGTCGACGATCTGCTCGACGAGTGCCGGCAGGTCGCCGCCAACGGCTACCGCGCACTGGTGACCACGCTCACCAAGCGCATGGCGGAGGACCTGACCGAATATCTCCACGAGCAGGGCGTGCGCGTGCGCTACATGCATTCCGACATCGACACGCTGGAGCGTATCGAGATCATCCGCGATCTGCGCCTCGGTGCCTTCGACGTGCTGGTCGGCATCAACCTGCTGCGCGAAGGTCTCGACATTCCCGAATGCGCGCTGGTGGCGATCCTCGACGCCGACAAGGAAGGCTTCCTGCGTTCTGAAACCTCGCTGGTCCAGACCATCGGGCGCGCGGCGCGCAACGTGGACGGGCGCGTGATCCTCTATGCCGACACGGTCACCGGCTCCATGGAGCGGGCCATCGCCGAGACCGACCGCCGCCGCGAAAAGCAGATGGCCTTCAACGAGGCCAACGGCATCACGCCGGAATCGGTCAAGAAGAACATCGGCGACATTCTCGAAAGCGTCTATGAGCGCGACCACGTGCTGGTCGACGCGGGCGCGGGCTTCGGTGAGGGCGAACAGACGCCCATCGGCCACAATATGGAAGCGGTCATCGAGGACATGGAAAAACGCATGCGCGCCGCCGCCGCGGATCTCGAATTCGAGGAGGCCGCCCGCCTGCGTGACGAGGTCAAGCGCCTGCGCGAAACTCAGCTCGCCGTGGCCGACGATCCCCTCGCCCGCCAGCAGGCCATCGAGGACCGGGCGCGTTCAGCCAGGAACCGCCCGCACAAACCGGATCTCGACGAGATGACGGTGGGACGGACAGAGGTCCCCATGGGTGATAAGCCTCACTCCACCGGCGGACGCCCCGGCACGCGCACCTACAAGAAGAAAGGCCGCAAGGTCCGGCACAGCTGAGCCGGATCGGCCTCCGCAGAGTTCTTTAGCGCGCCACGCCTTGCCGCGCCGCTCTCCCTGCTGAATACTTGGCCCGTACGGGACCATTCAGGAGGTCGCCATGACGCCCGTGCGCGCACTCGTGCGGATCGCGTGTATCGGTCTGCTGACCGCGAACCTCGCGGCACCCGCCGCCGGGCTGGACCGGATCGGCCAGACGAGCGTGGCCTCGACCCGGCTCGGCCAGTTGATCGCAGACCATCTGTCGCCCTCGGAAACCGCCCCCGGCACCGCGTCCTACTGGCAGGCGGTGGTGATGGCCATCGCCAAGGCGGACCCGGAAGATGACGTACAGGCCGACGCGCGCGCGGGCCACGCCGGCCTCATGACCTATGCCAACGATACGGTCGTGGAACGCCATGTGGCGTCGGGCCTGCGCTGCCGTGATCGCAGCGAGCCACGCCGCCGCACCGTGTTCCACTTCGGCTATCGTGCGCCCCTGTCGCCGGACGCCGGCAAGGCGCTGCTGGCCTTCGACACCTACGCCCGCGCCTACAATCTGCAGGCGCTTTCCTCCGGCATCCTGCAAGAAACGAGTTGCATCCCCATCGGCGAGTGAGGCACGGTTTTTCGGGTTGGTTCAGAACGGGGAGCATGCGATGCGCCTGATGCTGACTTTCAGGATTCCGATCGAAAAAGGAAACGAGGCGGAAGCGGACGGCTCGATGAGCAAGGCGATCGAGAAGCTGATCGCCGATACAAACGCCGAGGCCGCCTATTTCACAATGATCGACGGATTGCGCGGCGGCATCGTCATCTTCGAGGAAACCGATCAGGCGAACCTGACCAGGCACAATGAGCCGATGTTCGCCGCGCTCAACGCCGCCATCGACATTGTGCCCGTGTTGACGCTTGACGATCTGAAGCGCGGTCTTTGAAGACAGACTGAAATCGAGCGCGAGGCCACCCCGGATCCCGGGGGACCCGAGGACCCGGGATGACTGTGTGCGGCCGCCCCTCGCCAGATACGCATGACACACGGCGCGAGGCGTCCGCGACACTCCTTTGATCGCACACGCCTGTTGGTCGCCGGACGCGCGAAAAAGGTTCAAGCGGCCGGGTGAAATCTTGCCGGGCCGTTCCCCTTGCCGTCATCCCCGGCAAGCGGCGGCCCGGATGTCCGGTCTGGCGATGACGTCGATCCGCTGCACGACCGGGGATCCATGTTTTTCGGCCTTGTGCGTGGCACGGCATATCCGGACTCCCGCCGAAGCCTGCGCCCGCGAAGGCGGGTGCGGGAATGGCGATCCGCGAAAGTATGCGGCTTCAGGCTAGCTCACCGGCTTCTCGGTGGGCTCGCAGCGCTCCGTCTCGTCGGAATACTCCTCCCCCGCCGGGCAGATGAGCTCACATCCGCAGGCGAACGCTGGCACGGCCGAGGCGAGTTGGAGGAAGAGGGTAAGGGTGACACACGTCCATTTCATTCGCGTATTATCCACGACCGCGATACGATCACAAACCACCTGTTCTTGAAACGCCCGACGGTTCCTTCACATCAAGCCCATGCCCGTCCGCCCGCCGAAAACCCTTGCGCCGAAAAACACACTGCCCCAGGACCTGCTGACCGCGGCGCTTGAGCACGAGGTGCTGGCGGAGAAGGCCGCGACCTATTCACGGCTGGTGACGAAGCTGGAGAAGGCGCTGGCACAGTACCGCGCGGACGAGACCGAGGACGCGCTGAACCGGGCCGGCCAGGCCCTCTGGTACGTGATGATCCAGCGGGATCTGTGCGGCTTCCGCCGGCATGATCTGTTCTGCAAGGAACTGAACGTGCCCGACGCGGTCCGTTCCCGCATGGGGATGGTCCGGTCGCGGTAGACGTCATTCCCGCATCCGCCTGCGCGGAGGCGACGAAAACGCAAAGACCGCAAGCCCGCGGCCTCACCACACCAGAAGCGGCAAGATCGCCTCGTCGAGCGATGCGACACGCGCATGGCAGCTATCCAAGATTTAATGTTCCGACCACGGTTTGACCCCAGGTCGGTCAAGATTACGCCTTTTTATTCCGTAACTTCCCGCACCGCACAAAGGCGGGCAGCGCGATGCGCCCGTTCTCGGCCCGGCGCCTCCAGCCGGGTCCCAACCTCCCAACACAATTCAAGAGATGGAGAATGCACATATGATTCGTGCGGGGAACATACTCGCGGCCTTCGGTTTGACCGCCGCTGTCCTTTTCGCGGCGCCCGACGCACAGGCAAACACGCAAACCGGTATCGCCTCCTGGTATCAGATGGGCACGAAAACGGCGAACGGCGAACGCTACAACCCGGACGGCATGACCGCTGCGCACCGGACACTGCCGTTCGGCACCATCGTCCTGGTGGAGCATCTGGGCAATGGCCGCACGGTGCGGCTGCGCATCAACGACCGCGGCCCGTTCATCCGCGGGCGCATCATTGACGTGAGCCGCGGCGGCGCCCGGGCGCTCGGCCTGATGGGCAGCGGCACGGCGAAAGTTCGCGTCACGGCTGTTTCGCGCGGCGGACGCGTGGCGAGCAGCCGCGCCAGCGCCGGCGGCAACAGCACGTCCGAGTTCGGCTGTGTGACCGCCGATTGCTTCTAAGTCTCTCACGGCGGATGTGAAACGCACCGCGCGGGCGCACGCCCGCGCGGTGTTTTTTGCTCACGTTATGTTGAGTGTCATCAGCGATGGCGCGCACCGGGAAACGCAATAGGATTCAAGGCGCAACCGATTCCATCCCGACAGGAGCGCCCCATGGACCAACCCCTTTCGATCGAACTCCGGCACCTCGTCTATTGCGGCATTCTCATGCTGGTGCTGTGGGTGCCCTACATCCTTGCGGAACTGAAACTGACCGGCGTTGCCAAGGCGCTGAGTTATCCCGACGAGCGGCTGTTGCCGCAGTGGGGCCGGCGGCTCAAGCACGCGCACTACAATCTGGTGGAGAACATGGCGCCCTTCGCCATTGCCGTGCTCGCCGGAGAACTCATGGACGTGCACACGGGCGTCACCGCCGCCTGCGCAGTCGTCTTCTTCTGGGCGCGGGTGCTCCATCCCGTCGCCCAGGTCACGCGCATCTGGGGCACACGCACCATCACGTTCGCCGCCGGCGTCGCGGCAACGGCAGTCTATCTGGGAGAAATCCTCCGCCTGACCGCCTGAGAGGCGGCCTCACGCCCGCGAAAAAGCGACGGACGGTCCGTTCATCTCCCGTTCAACTTCGAGCAACTATGCTCGAAGACAGACGTCCGGAGACAGGACGCGCGCGCGTGGCGCGCGGGCTCCGGAGCCGCCAAAGGGGAGAAATTCATGTCGACCCAAATGATCAAAGGAATTGCGCTGGCGACCGCCGTTTCGGTCGGCGCCCTGACGCTGGCTTCGCCGGCGGAGGCAGGCCGGCGCCACTATGGCGCCGCCGCAGCGGCCGCGATTATCGGGCTGGGCATCGGCGCCGCACTCGCCAGCCGCCCGCACTATTACGATTACGGCTACGCGCCGTATGCCTACGCACCGCCGCCGCGCAGATATCGGCGCCCGCCGCCGGTCTACTCATACCGACCGGCACCCTGGACGCCGGACTGGTATGCCTATTGCGCGTCGAAATACCGGTCGTTCGACCGCTACTCAGGAACTTTTCAGCCCTACCACGGGCCGCGGCGGCTGTGCCGCTAGAACCACTAGAGAAGTGAACTTGCGCTCAGGCCTCCTCCCCCTGAGACACAGTGCGGCAGACGGATCACTGAATGAACGGGTTCGTCTGCCGCTCCTCGCCGAAGGTGCTCGGCGGGCCGTGGCCGCAGATGAAGCCCATATCGTCGCCAAGCGGCAGCAGCTTGGTCTTGATCGCATCAATCAGCGCCGCATGATCGCCATAGGGAAAATCTGTGCGTCCGATCGAGCCCTTGAAGAGCACGTCGCCAACATGGGCGATCCGCAAATCCTCCTGCAGGAAAACGACGTGACCCGGCGCGTGACCGGGACAGTGGCACACGGCAAAGGTGAACGGTCCGAATGAGACCGTATCCCCCTCCTTGAGCCAGCGGTCCGGCTCGACATTGCGCGCGCCGGTCATGCCGTACTCAGCGGCCGTCTGCTCCAGCCCTTCGAGCAGGAACCGGTCCGCCTCGTGCGGGCCCTCGATCGGCACGCCGAGCTTCTCCTTGAGCTCCGCCGCGCCGCCGGCATGATCGATGTGTCCGTGGGTCAGGAGGATCTTCTCCACCTCGATGCCGATCTCGCCTATGGCCTCGACGATGCGGTCCACGTCACCGCCGGGATCGATCACCACGCCGGCCTTGGTCTCATCGTCGTACATCAGCGTGCAGTTCTGCTGCAGCGGCGTGACCGGCAGGATCGCGGCTTTCAGGGTCGCCATGCTTGGGATGTCCTTCTGCTTGGGGCCAGCGGTCCGACGGCCCGGGGACCCGCGCAGCATCCGGCGGATACGGGCAGGCGGAAGAGACCTCGCACCGAATGAGGGGAAACACAAGTATGTGAACCGCGCAGCTGTGTGTTCACGAATTCGGGCCTTCACGCTCACGCGTCATTGAATCGTAGGTTACCGGGACCGGTGCTAGGATTCTTCTCACGTACCGGGGATCGTTGGCACCGCATCGCGCCGACCCTCCGGACCTGGGATACGGAGGACGGGGATATGGCTGTCGCACGCGCACTCACTCTTGTTTACTTCCTCATTGCCGCTCTTGCCGTGACGATCTTCGCATCGTCCGTGCCCGCTGCATCGCCCAAGAAGGCGCCGCAATGGGATATCTCGGAGTGGATCAACTCCGAGCCGATCAATCTGGCGGATCTCAAGGGACGGGTTGTCGTCATTGATTTCTTTCAGCTTTGGTGTCCGGGCTGCAAAAGCTTCTCGATCCCGCTGATGGACCATTGGGAGAAGATATTCGAGAAGGAAACCGAACAAGGCCGGATCGCATTTGTCAGCATCCACACGGTGTTCGAGGGGCACAGCTTCCAGACCCCGGAACGTCTGCGCCGGTTTCTGAAAGAGAAGAACATCAAGCATCCGGTCGGCATCGACCGGCACGCGAACGGCCAGCGGGTACCCGAAACCATGCGCCGCTACAACACCATGGGCACCCCGGAAATGGCCATCATCGACAAGCAGGGGAACATTCGTTTCCAGCGCTTCGGCTACTTCGAACCGGCCTTCGGGGAGAGCCTGATCCGCACGCTTCTCGACGAGCAGCCCGAACCGAAACGCACAAGCCTGATCAGGTAGCAAGCCCGCCCCTCATACGCCTTTCGAGGTACGAAATCCCGCTTGCTTATGGCTTGCCCGCCAAACTAGAGTTAAGGCGTATGTGGGCAGCTTATCGGACCCTTTGAGGATGCTACCGTCGACTGGGGCGCAGTCCCCGCAACTGGTCTTTCCCCGAACTCTGAACCGTCTGCCTTGCAGATCATGTTCGCGCGACGCGACGTGATCCCAATTTAGAAGGGGAGAGGAGAAGACCCCAATGAGCCAGACTGGCACTGTCAAGTTCTTCAATCATTCACGTGGCTTTGGCTTCATCACACCGGATGACGGTGGAAAGGACGTGTTCCTGCACATCACCGCGCTCCAGAACTCCGGCCTTCCGGCCCTTGACGAGGGCACGAAGGTGACGTTCGAAACCGAGCCCGACCGGCGCGGCAAGGGGCCACAAGCGGTCAACATAGCAATCGCCGAGGGTGAATAGCCCGTCCGCGACCGGTGCACCGGATTCACATTAAGGTTCCGTTAGCCGACCTCGCCTAGCCTGTCGGCTGGTAAGGGTGTGGAAGATGAGTTCCTCGGTTGCGATTGCCAGCGCCGCTGTTGCGGCAAATCAGGCGCAAGTCCAGATGGCGCTGGCGGCCAAATTCGCGAAAATGAACGCGAACAACGCACAGTCGGTCGTGCAACTGATTGAGTCCGCGAACGCCAATCTGCAGAATGTTGTGAAGTCGGCCACCGCACCGGGTGTCGGCACGACGCTCGACATCAGCGTCTAGAGCCTTCGAGATTACGACCCCAGCTTCGTCCCGGCGCTCACACCGGCCGCCGCCGCGCACTCGCTTGCGGGGAGCTTCTGGTCTTTGTCGGCACGCATACGACCCACACGGACCGCACCGTCGGCCGCGGCGATGGTGACGCCCTCGTCGGACACGTCGAGCACTTCACCTGGAGCCCCGGAACCGTCCGCCACGGTGCTGTCGAACAGCGAAAGCCGAACATCGCCGTGCATCGTCCACG
>JANQLP010000074.1 GCA_028280515.1 Hyphomicrobiales bacterium | reverse complement strand
CTTTTGCCGTTCCGGCTTAGCAAGTCCTTCATCTTTCAGGATCTTGAGCTCGATCACGGCGTCGCCGAGGATATAGTCCGCGCCACGTTTCGGACGGCGATCGTGATCGGGGTGAGCTCTGTATCCGTCGGCGGCCTCGATGATGTCGTCGAAGACTTCTTCGGTCAGCGGATGAATACGGGTCGAGGCGAGGGCTAACATGGCTCGAATCTATTACCATGGGGCTGCCGTCGGAAGGACTCCGTTGGCCGTGGCTAGTTTTTGCTCGGACGCGATCCAAAAGCACATCTGATCGCTGAATAAAGGGGAGCATCAGAAAACTGACCTGCGAGCACCGCACCGTTAACCGCGAGCCGCAACTGATATGGTCTCTGGCACCGTATCCGCAGGATGAACATCTGGTCCGGTCATGCGCAATTGCTCGCACCGTATCTGATTGCTGACAAACATATTCTCGGTTTTCGAGGCAGCACGCATCCGCCTCTGCCAGGCCTTCAGCGAACCAGGCTCTCGTAAACCGAACCCAGGTGCTCCAAGCTGAAGAGCGCGGGTCTCGGCATTGTGGCTTCGATCCCTTCCATAGTCGGATCTTGGCTATCAAGCGCTGTCGGTGACCCTCCATGCCAAGTGGACCGGCTTCAAGAAGCGACTTTGGCCGGGACGGTTGCTCGAGCACCGTCCAATCGAGCTCGCGGCGGTGGCGCTGGCTAACCTGATCGCCCGCATCGTCCGGATGATCATGACGCGGGGCGAGCGCTAGAAGGAACCGGCTCCTCAGGCCGCGTGGGGTTGGCATAGGGCGAGGGCCTGCGCAACACGAATTGGGAAGAGCAAGCGAGACGTCTGCAGCGACTGTCGAACCGGGGATCGGGAGAGCCCTTTTGGGTCAACGCA
The DNA here is from genome assembly GCA_028280515.1 of Hyphomicrobiales bacterium. Classification (GTDB taxonomy): domain Bacteria; phylum Pseudomonadota; class Alphaproteobacteria; order Rhizobiales; family Methyloligellaceae; genus UBA2767. The sequence continues at coordinate 107,703 of JANQLP010000074.1, read as the reverse complement.
TCGACCGAACGCGCGGTTTGGCAAAGGACCCGATCCGCGCAAAGCATGAGGGTCAGGTTCATACGCACCGCGCGGACATATGACCGCACCCGACCAATTCTGCACCAATGCCGAGAAAACCCTTGCCAACATAGCGCCGTCCACAGATGACCCATACGCCAGTGCGCCACATCCGGCCGGTTCGACGGGACGCACTTCTTCGACGTTAACGCACGCGGCTGCATGGGTTATATCCGCTTTGGTTGCGCTCGTGCTACGCTTTCGCCTAAGACTGGCGGGCCAGTTCAACGATGTTCGCCTGATAAGACGGTTCGTCGTGAGGTATGACGGATGTCCGAGGTTTCGGCCAACAAACCGCGGTGGCAGCGCGACCTTGAGCGATTTCTGCCGCTCAAGGCGCAATTCGTGCTTTCTGGAAATATCCGAGACCTCCAAGCTGTCGAAATGCATGGGAGCATCGCGCTGGTACCCATGACGATGGCGCTGGAGCACACCTTGAAACAGGCCGACTACGAGTGCGTGATAGCATACGATCCCGTGGTCGGCTTCCAGGCGATTTCAATCAACCCGGAGGAACGAGAGGCTGACATCGCGTTCATGGAGGCGATCGGCCTTAGCCCCAACGACGGTATCGCGCCCGCCGGCGTTGAGCTCCTTTGCCAGTCGCTGCAACGCTTCATCGGGCAGGAAGGTCGACGGGCGGCAATCATCCTCGATTTCGCTTCGCGCATTTCGGTTCGCCTCGATTCGCTGAGCGAAGACGAGCACAGGCTCTTCACGCTGGCTCTCGTGCTCGCCCAGCGTACGGCGCCGCGGCCAGGTCCGGGCGGGACAAGCTTCTTCAACACGATCTTTTGGATCGTCGACACTGAGACTGATCTCCCCGACTGGCTCCTGATAGAGAACCCATCGCTCAGACATATCCCGATTGCAAAGCCGGATCATGCGATCCGCCGTTCGATCGCGCCGATGCTACTGCAATCGATCTCTGGCGGGCCTGATCTCGTCGACGAGCAAAGAGAGAACGCGCTCTCCGCGCTCGTGGAGGAAACTGAGGGCATGCTGCTTCACGACATGATGTCGATCACCCAGCTTGCCCGCACCGAAGCTGTTCCCGCGCGCGAAATCGGCGAGGCCGTCCGGCGATACAAGGTCGGCGTCACCGAAGATCCCTGGGCCAAGATCGACCGCACCAAGATCCGCGGCGGCGAGGACTTCATTCGCTCCAGGGTCAAGGGACAGCAGCGCGCCGTTACTCACATCCTCGACATCGTCAAGCGCGCCGTCACTGCCGTCGGCGCATCGAGGCGCGGTCGTCGGCCGCGAGGGGTGGTGTTTCTGGCGGGGCCGACGGGCGTTGGCAAAACCGAGCTCGCCAAGACCGTCACCGAGCTCCTGTTCGGGGATGAGAGTGCTTACATCCGTTTCGACATGAGCGAGTTCTCGGCCGAGCACGCCGATCAGCGCCTGATCGGCGCACCACCTGGCTATGTCGGCTACGACGCCGGCGGCGAACTCACTAACGCCATCCGCGAGCACCCCTTCAGCGTGGTGTTATTCGACGAGATCGAAAAGGCGCACCCCCGTGTCCTCGACAAGTTCCTGCAGGTCCTCGACGACGGCGTGCTCACTTCCGGTCGCGGCGACCGAGTCTACTTCTCCGAGGCCTTCATCGTCTTCACCTCAAATCTCGGCATCTATCGGGTCGACCAGGCGACCGGCGAACGCGTCCCTAACGTCTCCAGCGACGACAATTTCGAGACCGTCGAAGAGCGCGTGCTCGAGGAGATCGAACGCCACTTCAAGCTCGTCCTAAACCGGCCGGAGATCCTCAACCGCATCGGCGAGAGCATCATTGTATTTGATTTCATCAGGGAACAGGTCGCCGAGCAGATCTTCGATGCCATGCTCGGCTCCGTGCTTCGCGACGTTGCCGACAACGGGATCGAGATCTCGCTCACCCCCAGCGTGGAAGACGCCCTGAAAACAATCTGCATCGCTGATCTCTCCAATGGCGGGCGCGGCATCCGCAATAAGGTCGAGGCCAACTTCATCAATCCTTTGGCGCGCGCCCTGTTCGACGCGGACATAAGTGCCGGAAGCCGCTGCACGGCAACCAGCCTCATCCCTGTACCAGTTCCTACTTTGACGCTCGAGTTGGCGGCCGAGACTTCGCGCCCGGCTCCTATCCGGGACGACTGATGGCCACGCTCCACCTCTCGCGGCTACACTTCCCGGTGACCGCCCTTGGGCCTGGCCGCCGGATCGGTCTTTGGGTCCAAGGATGCTACATCCGTTGCCCCGGCTGCATCTCGGTCGATACCTGGGCGCCGAACAAAGGCGCCGTGACGACAGCAATCGTGTCGAAAGCCATTCTGGCTTGGCTGGGCCGAGCTGACGGGCTCACGATCAGCGGCGGGGAGCCTCTCGATCAGGGCGATGCCTTGGAGAACCTGCTCAACGACATCCGGCCGCGACTTGCCGGCGACGTGCTGCTCTACACGGGCTATCCGGAAAGTGCAGCGCTCGACCATCCGCTGATCCGGAGCGGACTCATCGACGCCGTGATTCCAGAACCCTACGAGCTGGCCGCCCCGCAGACCACTGCCTTGCGGGGAAGCGACAACCAGCCCCTGATTGCGCTTACTAGGCTCGGACGTGAACGCTACGAGCATCTCCTCGACGCGCCACCCGACCGGACACTTGACGTCATGATCGACAAGACCGGCGTCTGGTTCGCCGGCATTCCCGGACCTGGCGATTTCGCGCTTCTTGAGACTGCCTTGCGGGCGAAGGGCCACAGGCTTGCGACAAGCGCCGATGCCCGAGCACTACCGGACAAGGACTAGGGATCATGACTGATGCCGCCTCCAGCCTCGTCAAGAAGTGTCCCCGCTGCAGCTCGGAACGGCCGCTCGCGGAGGCCTTCTGCCAAAACGTGGTCGAGGGCGCCTCCTGCGGCTTCAGGCTCGTCGAGATCAAACCCACCAGCCCCGGAAGGCCCAAGCCCGAGACGTCCCAGGGTGTCGATACGGACGGCGCATTAGATCGGCTCGCTTCCCTGACCTGTCCCAATGGCCATGTCGTGGCAGAGGGGAACCTGCTTTGCCCCGATTGCGGCGAACTGGTCGAGCAACCCGCAGCAGTGGAAACGGAGGTCGAACGTCCCGGTACCGGGACCGGCACGGACGAAGGCGGGCTTTCGGAAGAAACGGTGATTGACGGATGGCGCATGCTGTCCAACATCTCGAACCCCGGATCCGTGCGCTGCCGCTATATCGTCGAAGGCGAGGGTGGTCGGATCGGCGTATTGACCCTTTACGACGCGGAAGGTGCCGAGCCCGACCCTGAAGTCTACGACGAGCTTCGGCGCCTGTCGCTCGATCATATCCCGGAGATCTACGCGACCGGACGCCACGAGGGCCTCGCCTACGACGTCGCCGAGGATATCGACCATGGGAATCTGGACGATTTGGAGGTCCTCCCCACCGACACCGATAAGCTTAGGGTCGTCGCCTACGAGATCGCAAAGGCGCTGCGCGACTTCAACCGCGTCGGCCTGAGGCACCGCGACCTGCGGCCGCATGCGGTCCTCACCCGGACCACGGACCCCCTCGATCTCGTGATCGACGGGTTTGGCTCCGCACAGCTCTCCGAGCACGACCTTGAGACCGTGGCACCGCTCGAGCAGACACGCTACATGGCGCCAGAGGCGATCGCCGGCGCCGTCAGCCCGGCAAGCGACTGGTGGTCGCTCGGAGTCATGCTCCTAGAAAAAGCCACAGGAGGCACCTGTTTCGACGGCATCAGCGATCAGGCCTTCGTCATTCACACCATGGCGCATGGCATCGTAGTGCCCGACGACGTCCACGCCGAGATAGCAACCCTGCTACGCGGGCTTCTGGTGCGCGATCATGCCCAACGCTGGCAATGGCCCGAATTCGAGCGGTGGTACGAGGGCGATCCGCCCAAACCCCCGCTCGAACGGCCAACTGTGGAGCCCGAAAAAGGACCGAAACTCGAAATCGGGGGCGTTCCTTGCCGACGTGCGACCTCTTATGCACTCACTGCGGCAAGAGCTGAGAACTGGGACGACGCGATCGATCAGCTGATCCGCGGCGAGATCCTGACTTGGCTCGAGGACATCGGCGAGTCCGCGAAAATGCGGGCCGCCATCAAGGCGTTGGACAACAAAGAGCTCGAGGAAGACGTCCGCCTGGCGATCGCGCTAAAGCACCTCAATCCCAACCTGCCGCTCATCCACCGTGGCGACATCATCTCGCCTTCTTGGTTGTTGCGGTACCCGAAGGAGGGCAGAGCACTCCTTGCCGGCGAAGCGCCCGACCTCCTCGCCGCGCTTGATTCGGAGAAATGGCTGGCTCGACTTAAGGCCCGCGAAGCGGCGGTGCGAGAACGCGCCAAGCACCACGACATCGATCTCGTCGAAGCGTCCCTCGACGTTCTCCTGCTTTCAACAAACAGGGCGAAGCTCTCCGCTCAGTGGGCGGCGATGCGCAAGCAGTACCCGGACACGGAACATCACGGTCTCGCCGCCGTCATGGACCGCCGCACTATGACGGAGGAGGATTTGATTCTGCTTCTGGGCGCGGACCCCAGTCAGCTCCTCACCGCAGACGAGGTCGTTTCGGAAGCCGTGACGTTCGCCGACAACGCCCATGTCGAGAGTTTCTCGAAAGAAGACGGGCTCGCGCTTCTACAGGCCCATACACGCGTGGAGTTGATGCAGCTGATCGACGAGCGCACTTCCAACTTCGGGCGCTCCGGCAACGCAGCCGTCGACGACTGGGTCGACCAGTTCCGGATTCAGCGCCGGATGTCGCTGCCGCGCGCCCTCGTCACTCTGTCGCTCGAAGAGGACCTCTGGGAAGTCCCGAAATCCCAAGTCTATGTCAAACAGATCATCTCCTTCTTCGAGCAGAAGGCCACGTTCTCGATCACGCGCGGCCCGCTCGCCCGCATGACGATCGCCAAATCGTCGACCAAGATCGACATTATCGAGCTCGGTACCAAGACGCAGCCAGCCAAGACCCTTCTGGAAGCTGTGATCCGCAAGACCGGCATCCCGTACAAGCTCGACCCCCATACTTTCATCGACGATCCTAGTCTCGAGAGGCGATTGCAGCGTCTGCAGCGCCACGCGCTGCTTTACAAGCGGGATACCGGCATCGACGGCCTCTATCTTGGGTTCCCCTTCGTGGTGTTCAGCCCGTCGGGATCCACGATCCTGCCGCGGATCGCGCCGATCCTCCTGTGGCCGATCAAGCTGTCGAGTGCCGTCGGGCGGCGCGATCTCTACACGATCTCCTTCGACACCGACCGCGACCAAGTAAACCTCAACCCCGCGCTTGAGGGGTTCTTCGGCGAGAAGATGTTCAGCGAGTGGAAGAAAAGACGCGACGCACTGCTTGCGGGTGCCCTCGATCTCTCGGCCGTGATGGCGGAGTTCGGCCAGGACTTCGAGGCAATGTCGGAAGACCTCGCCGGGCTCCCCCCAGCTACCATCGAAATGGCCCGCGGAACCGGAAGAATCGCCTGCGCGGCCGTCCTGTTCCATGTCACCTACATGGCGCAGGCGATAGTCGAGGACTTGAAGCAGCTAAAGGCGAGGCCGCCCGACGACACCGCGCTTGCCGCTCTGCTACGCCTTTCCGGCGATCACGAACGGATCACCAGAACCGCGACGGTCCCCGAGCTTGAGCGCTTTTTCACTGTCGGCAGCGACCCGTCGCAGGAACAAGCCGTCATCGCCGCCCGCAATGGGCCAGGTCTTGTTATTGAAGGGCCGCCCGGTACGGGCAAGTCGCAAACCATCGTGAACTTGATCGGGGATGCGATCGGACGCAAGCGGTCGGTAGCCGTCATCTGCCAGAAGCAGGCCGCCCTCGAGGTCGTCAAGAAGCGCCTCGTCGCGGAAGGACTGGCCGACCGCCTGGTCCTTGTCACTGACGAGAACAAGGATCGCCGCCGCGTCCTCGAAGACATCCGCGATCAGCTCGACGGACTCAAAAGGGCGCCCGCTCAAGATCGGCTTGCTTCCGATCGTAGGACGACCGCCCACATTATCGAGACGATCGAAAGCGAACTCGCGGATCATCACGACGCCCTGCATGCGCATGATGACCAGGCCGGGGTTTCCTATCGCGAGCTGATCGGCGAACTCGTTCAGCTGGAGGAGAGCCCGCACGCGCTGCTCGACAACTATCCTCTGCAGAGGGCGCTCAAGGGTTTCACGCGTACTCAGCTCGAAACCGTCATCAATGAAATTGCCCCAACCGCAGCCGACTGGCTCGACTCCGGCTACGAGGGGAGCCCCCTTCGAGATCTCGCCGAGTTCGGCTGGGATGAGGCAGCTGTCTTCGCCTTCACCAAGGTTTTTGACGATTTCGAAGTCGCCGAGCGCGCCCGGACCGACTACGTGTTACTGAATGCGCCCTATTTCGAGTGCGAGGCCCCTGGGGAGCTCGGCAACTGGCGCGACGCTCACGGAAAGCGCTTCGATACCCTGCTCACAGACGAGCGCATCGATCTCAAGACATGGTCGAAGCTCTTTCACCGCAACGGAGCGCCGGTCTCAGAGGGCATGTCCGCGCTGGGGGCGCTCGAACGCCTGACAAGCCATCTGAGCGAAGCCGAGTCTTCGGCCCACGACCCGGACGACCATGAGATCCTTTGCCAGCAGTCGGAAGGCGCGACCCAGGAATGGATCAAGCAAGCGGTGATCGCTACCCGGGAGGTGGGCTTCCTAGGCCGCCTCAACCCGTCACGCTGGTGGGCCCGCAGGCGAATACGGAAGCTCATTCAGCGAAGCGGAGAAAGCATTGGCGATGCCCGGATGCGGGAGTTCTTGAGAGCGGCAAAGCTCGAGCTGCACATCAAGGCGACCCGCACGCGGGCGCGCGAGTTCGCGCGGTCCCTGTCTCTCCCGAATATCGCCACGAAGCTCGAGGCGGCCGATATCCAACAGCTGAACGCCGCGATCAACGAGATGATCGACCGCCTCAGCGCCGTCCTTGCCCACGCGGAGCTCCTGCTGCAATGCCCAGCATGCATCGAGGCCTTCAAGGCGGTGGCCGACGAACGCCTCTTTTCAGTGTTTCTCGACTCATGCGGAATTATCATGAAGCGTTACGCGCTCGAGACCGAGAGCCATACGCGCCTCGACACGCTCGACGGCTGGATCAAGGATGGCTGGATCGCCGATCGGCGCCAAGACATTGACAAGCGGAGTGACACCACCGAAATCACTGCCTCCATCGTGGAGCGATACAAAACCATCGCGGCCTACCAGAAGTTCCGGGCGCGCTCGACAACGCTGTCAGATGACGCGTGGGCTATCCTCGACCTGCTCCGCCTCTCGGACTCCGAGCTCAGAGAGATCTCGTCGCGCCATCTGGGCGACGAAATCCGGCGCATCCTCGGACGGCAAGCCCGGCTTGCCTGGAAAGCCCGTATCGAGAGCAGTAGTCCTGTTCTCCTCATGTCCCGCGAAGAGATCGAGAATAGGATCCGCCAGCTCAAGACTGTGGATCGCGAGATGCGCGAACTAAACGGCAAGCTGCTCTCAAGCGGGATCGATAAAGGGCGGCTCGGCAACGAAAAGCAGTGGGAGGGCATCACCCGCTATCAAGGCGGGCGGGCCCTGCGCCTACGCGAGTTCGTGAGCCGCGGTGCCGATCTCGGCCTGATGGAGCTCCGGCCCGTCTGGCTTATGAACCCCGACGTCGCAAGCCGGCTCCTGCCGCTGCAGGCCGGCCTTTTCGACGTCGTCGTTTATGACGAGGCTTCGCAGATGCCGATCGAATACGCGCTCCCAACGCTCTATCGGGGCAAGACGGCCGTCGTTAGCGGTGACGAGAAACAATTGCCGCCGACGTCCTTCTTCCATTCGAAGGTCGAGTCGGACGAAGCCGAGATCTTCGACGGGGAACTGCCCGACGAAGATCTGTCGGAGGAAGAACTCGAGGAGTACGAGACGATCTGGAACCGCCGGGAGATCAAGGACTGCCCCGATCTCCTAGCGCTCGGGCGCTCGTCGGTTCCGAACACGATGCTGCAGATCCACTATCGCAGTGTCTACCGGGAATTGATCGAATTCTCCAATAGCGCATTCTACCGCGGGGAGCTCAACGTGCCCGCGCGGCACCCCGATGAGGAAATCCGGAAGACCCGACCGATCGAGGTTCATCGCGTCGACGGCACTTACACTGCCCAGACGAATCCTGATGAAGCCTCTCGCATCGTCGACATCGTCGCAGGCTGCTGGAAGGCGGCACGCGGGAACCGTCCCTCCGTCGGCGTCCTCACCTTCAACCGCAAGCAGGCCGATCTGATAGAGCAGGAGTTCTCTGACAGGGCGACGGCCGATAGAGAATTCCGTGCCGCTTATGGCCAGGAATCGATGCGTGTAGAGGACGGCGAGGACATGAGCTTTTTCGTGAAGAACCTCGAGAATGTCCAAGGTGACGAGCGTGACATTATCGTCTTCTCGACCACCTTCGGCTTGAACGCCACCGGCGTGTTCCGCCGCAATTTCGGGGTCCTCGGGCAGCGCGGCGGCGAACGCCGCCTAAACGTTGCGGTAACCCGTGCAAGACGCAAGGTGATCATCGCGACCTCGATGCCGATCGCTGAAATCTCTGACATGCTGCAGGGCAAGGACCGACCGTCCAAGCCGCGCGATTTCCTGCAAACCTATCTCCACTACGCCTCCCTCGTCTCGGACGGCAAGCTTGCCGAAGCGCGCAATCTCCTCAGGCTGCTTAGCAGTGGCAATGCTGCGATCGCGCCCGCCCACCGCAACGGCGAGGACGGATTCTTTACTGCTGTCGGCGACTTTATTGCGAAACTCGGTTACACGCCCGCTCGCGCCAATGACGGCACCGCCTTCGGCGTCGACTACGCGATTCCGCACCCGAAGCACGGCCAGTACGGTATCGCCATCGAATGCGACGCGCCGCGCCACGAGATCTTGGCGACCGCACGGGCCAGGGAGCTGTGGCGACCGTGCGTGCTCGGGCGCGCGATCCGGCACGTACACCGCGTGTCCTCGCAGGGCTGGTACCACGCCCCGCACGCCGAGAAGGAGATCCTCGCCCAGGCGATCTTTGAGGCCATCGGCGGTCCCGCCGTCTAGCACTGGCCGGAAGCACAAGGGTGGATACACGACAATGAGCGGACCCAAGATTATCCGGATCGTCACCCGCGAGGAAATAACCCGCATCTGTAAGGGACATTTAGCCCGCCTTGACGCGGCGCTCGCTCGCTGGGAGCGCGAGCTTGGAACTCACGACCTCATCTCGAAGGATGAGGTCGCCGAGATGCGCGCTCGCCGCGATCGAATAGCAGCAATGCTCGAGAACGACCGATTCCTCGAACTTCAGAAGGCGGCGCCCGCCGAGATCGCTTTTCTGGAAGCCGACGCTGAGGACCGGATCACCCGTGAGACCGAGCGCCAGACGCGAATCCGCACGTCCTCCCGCCGTATCAAGGCGACTGCCTTGACCCTAATCGGGTCGCTCGAGCAATCGACTGTTGATGTACCCTACGGCCTGATCGAGCGCTTGCGCGTCATTGCTGAGCAGGAAATTAAGGACGCGGGTCAGGCGAACACGATCCTGCTCGAGGGTTTCGGCGTACTTTCCGGCGGGGGCGAGCAGGCATCGGAGGAACTTAGCGAAAATCAGAAACGCTTGGTCGCGGCCCTTGGAGACGACAAGCCGACAAGGACATTGAACGACTGGCTTGCCGGTGCACCCAACGAGAGGACGACGCTGAACGAGCGAATAGACACCAACATCGTTCGGCTCATGACCGAATTCGGAGAGGGCGCCGCCGCGCCGTTTGTCGCGCGACTAGAGGTCATCTCGGCGGAGCGCAATCCCGATCGTCGGCGTTTGCTTTCCGATACACTAGCGCTCGACCTGGCCGGCGAGATGACGAAGCGCAAGAATGTTCGCTCGCTTCTTGCTAAGCTCGAAGGCCTCGATGCCGAGCTCCGGACCTTTACGGGCCCGGCAATTGACAAAGCGCGCTCAACCATTGCCAGCGTGCTAGAGACGGGCGCCGAGGATGAGGCGGAACGCGCTCTGTCCATTGCCAACGACGTGCTCACCCGCGCGCGCGAAGCGCTCGCCGCTGCGGCTCGGCACACGGCCGTTCTGACCGAGCTGTCGCGACTCGGCTACGAGGTTAGGGAAGGCATGTCGACGGCGCTGGCGGAACGCAAGCAGGTCGTTATCCAGAAGGCCTCGAGCCCGGAGTACGGCGTCGAGGTGTTCGCAGGTTCGGGCGAGCGGCTGCAGGTGCGGGCGGTTGCGTTCGGCAAGGAGGATGCACAGCGCGATCAGAGCCGCGACAAGGACATCGAGACAATCTGGTGCTCGGAGTTTGGCGAGATCGCCAAGGCGATAACGGACGATGGTGGGGAAGTAGCGATCGATATCACCAAGGCGGCTGGCGAGATCCCGATCAAGATCGTCGCGCCGCAAACCAGGCGCCAAGAACGTTCCCGTGTCGCAACTAAGCCACGAACGCTCGCCCGCCGGAGTCCGTAACCACGCATCAGACACTTCACGCAGCGATCTTGCCGCATTCGCCGGCCTTGACCGCCTTCGCGCTTGCCGCAGTCGACGTGGCCCGTCATCGACGGCGCTGGAAAGCCGTGCAGGGCAATCTCGATCCACGTCGCCTGGTATTCATCGACGAAACTTGGATCAGGACCAAAATGGCGCCGCTCAGAGGCTGGAGCGCGAAGGGCAAACGCCTGCGCGGTTATGCGCCCCACGGCCGATGGCGAACCACGACCTTCCTGGCAGCCCTGCGCTGCAACCGGCTGTGTGCACCCAGCGTGTTCGACGGCCCGATCAGCTTCCGACAGTCTCACCGACTACACGCAGCAAATGGGCTGATCAGGTAATCCGTTGCGGCCAACGCCGGTTCGTGTGATGGCGCTGATCTGGTTATCAACCTCGAGAACCTTTGCTACCCCGCCATGCCTTCGTTGCCCAGTTCGGCAGACTCTGAACCGAGATCTTTGGCCGGGAATACCAATGTGGCAATCGTACCCACACCCTCTTGGCTCGTAAGTTCCAGTCGGCCGCCATGATGCTCAATCAGCTGTTTTGTTATGGATAAGCCGAGGCCCACTCCGCCGCGGCTTCGTGATTCAACAGGTTCAGCAAACACGAACGGTTCACAGACCTTCTTGATCATGTCTTTTGAAATGCCGACGCCATCGTCCTCGACAGAGATGATATGCTCGCCGGCGTCGTTGCGTGAAGTCGCTATGACAACTCGCCCACCATCGTTTGCAAACTTGACTGCATTGCCGATCAGATTGATCAGCATCTGGGTGACCATTCTTCGATCAGCGTCTACACACAGATGTTCATCCGGTGCAGTTCGTTCGAGTGTGATATTGCGCCTTTGTGCTGATTCTCTAACCATCACGACGGCGTCATTCACAACTGCACTCAACGAGACCTGCTCCAACTCAATCGTCTGTGCATTCAATTCAATACGGGAGAGATCAAGAAGATCGTTGATGAGCGAGAGAATATGATTCCCAGACTGGAGGATGTCATCAACATACTCCATGTAACGGTCAGCCGATAACGGGCCAAGACATTCGCTCTTCATCATCTCAGAGAAGCCGATAATGGCATTGAGCGGCGTGCGCAGTTCATGGCTCATGTTTGCGAGGAACACCGACTTAGATCGGTTGGCCGCTTTCGCGTCGAGAAGTGAGAGCTGCAGTTGCTCGTGCGCTTTGTTGACTGCGATCTCGGCGTCGTGCGCCCAAAGCGCGTGGAGCATGGTCGCGGTGAGTTCGTCTGGATTGATCGGTTTTTCAAGATAGCCGACAGCGCCGCTCTTGAGTGCCTGTACCGCAATCTCCTTTGAGGAATACCCCGTCATGATGATGATGCGCGCATACGGCCAACGGGCATGCAGGTAGCTCATCAGATCGATGCCGCTGGTGTCCTTGAGCCGAACGTCAAGAAGCACGATCTCGACTATGAAGTGCGAGGGAATGCTCTCGACATCAGTTGCACCAGTCGCCGTTGCGACATGGCAATCCTGAAACTCCATGAGATCTTGTATCGTCGCCGCGAAATCTGCATCGTCATCAATGACAAGTAGATTGCGTTCGGCGAGGCTGATTGATCTTGCATCGGTGCCCAACGAGCCGACGAAGTTATGGGTTGTCATGGCGCCCGACCTCTCCTTGCACCGATGAACTGAACGTCGCGGCGCTGATCTCTTCGACAAGACGCCGCACCGGCACAGGTTTTTGCAGCACTTTCACCACTGAGTTTTCGAAGCGTCGTAGTTCTGTTTCTTCGAATGGATACGAAGTGACCACGATGACCGGCACGGTAAGGTTCCGCTCTCTGAGCGCGGCAAGGACTTTGTATCCATCGGTATTGGGGAGGCGCATGTCGAGCAGGAGGACACTGACAGGCTGTTGCTCCAGGAGATCGAGTGCAGCATGCGCGCTGCTGGCAGCAATCACCTGACGTCCGGGAGCGGGCAGAAGCTCTTCAAGATTGTCGGTGAAATCAGGATCATCATCAGCAACGAGGACAATTTGTTCTGCGCCAGCGTGCTTCATAACTTCGAGCATTCGCTCAAACGGGCATGGCTTCTCAAGCACGGTGAACGCTCCGGCCGCGATCGCGCCATCAAGTTGCTCGTCCGTTGCGTATCCGGTGATAACAGCGACCTTTGTGTCCTGCCGCGTGGCGCGCAGTCGCCGAAGCGTTTCGACGCCGTCAATGCCCGGCATCTTTATGTCGAGAAACACAAAATCAAATGTCTGCTCGGATGCGAGCTGCAGCGCCTGCTCGCCTTGCGTTGCAATTGCAAATGTGTGCCCTTGCAGCTCGAAGAGATCGCCTAGGCTCTCCGCGAAATCAGGGTCATCGTCGACGATCAAGATGTGTCGGCCTGTTTCGTTCATCGCTCACCCTCTGCAATGCAATCGCCTTCGAGTGTTGGCGAAGCATTTTTCATGCACTGCGACTTCTTGTGTATAGGAATGCGGATGGTCACCTCAGCGCCCCGTTCTTCTCGGTTCCTAATTGCGACGTGACCGCCGTGGAGTTCAACGATCTGTCGGACCAGGGGAAGGCCAAGTCCGACACCAAACGCCTTGGTGCTCACCAGTGGTTCGAACACTTGATCAGAGTTGCTGGGATCGATACCGGGACCATCGTCGCAGATCACGATCACGCATTCCTCGCCATGGCGATCGGATGTGATCTCGAGCACGCTATGAGATGCAGTGTTGTCAGCCATCGCATCGACTGCGTTGCTGATGATGTTGTCGAGTGCCTGCGTCATGCGTGTTCTGTCGATGCAAACGGCGCTGTTGGCACAAAGGTTCGTTTCAAGGGTGATGGAACTGGGCAGCTCTTGTTCGGCGAGGAACTGGATCATCCACGTATCGAGGTCGAGCACCTTGCAATCAAGGCTGTCAATCCGCGTGTAGTTAAGAAGATCCCGAATAATCGTTTCGCATCGCGAGATGTTTCGCTCGATGCGTTCGACGATAGCGACTGCCTTGTCCGTGGGTAGCTCGATGTGTTTCCTGAGGACTGTGAACGAGGTGCTAATGGTGCCGAGGGGGTTGCGTAACTCATGGCTCACGGTCGCGGTCAGTTGACCGATTGCTGAGAGGCGCTCTTTTGCGATGAGGTTCTGCTGCGCTTTACGAAGCGCAGCCGTCCGACGTTCGACGAGGTCTTCAAGCTCATCTCGATGTTCGCGTAGATTTTGTTCGGCGGCACGAAGTTGTGCTTCGGCACGCTTGAACTGGGAAATGTCGGTCAGTGTGCCGACGAATGTGCATGGCCCGCGGTCCGGGCACTCGTCAACCGCGATGGTGGCAAGCACCCATAGATCATCGCATCCATGACGGGCGATACGGCCCTCAGTGCGATAGACACCATCCTCGAGGGCACGCTCTTGCCAGTCGGCGGTAATACGCTGCCGATCGTCCGCTTGAAACACAGTGGTCCAGAGCGCTCCGATCCCACCATCTGACTTGGCCCCGGCAATCGTTCGCCATACTTCGTTGTGGTAGATACAGATGCCGTCAGTTGTTGTTTGGAAGATGCCAACCGGTGCGCTTTCGGCAAGCGTTTGAAAGCGCCGTTCGCTCTCTTTGAGTTCTTGCTCGGCGAGTGTTTCCGGGGTGACATTTGAGCCGGTACCTCGGTAACCGACGAAGGTTCCGTCGCTTTGAAAGACAGGCACACCACTCGTTCGTACCCATAGGACCTCGTCATGCCCATCGGGAAGTGAGGCGGGGTCACGCCGATACACGAAGTCCCTGAATGGCTTGCGTTGTCGGATCGTCTCTTGATGCTCTTCCCAAGCTTCCGGATCGACCGTGGTGTCTATGAGATCCGAGCGTTTCCGACCATAGATTAACTCTGCTGCCTCTCCGGTCGCGTCAGCAATCCTTTGCGATATCCATGTGTATCTGAGATCGGCATCTGTCTCCCAAAACCAATCTGATGCAGACTCTGCAAAATGCCTCAAACGTGCATTGCTCGCCTCGAGAGCTTCCTCGGCGTTCTTCCGTTCAGTAATGTCTTGAGCGAAGGTCACCCATCCGCCCTCCTGGATGGGATAGTGGCGCAGGCTGACATCGCGATCTCCCCACGCAAAAGAAATCCCTGAAGCTTTGCCTTGGTGCATCCGTTCAATGTCATCGAGGACTGTTTCGACGTTGAACGCATCATTTCGTTCGCCAAGGCGTCGCGCCATGGCTTGAGCGTTTTCCTCTCGGGTTGCGCCCACTTTGATTACATCTGCAGTTCCTGCGTCCGCATGGAACTTCCAATAGGTGCGATTACCGAACCTCAATCGATCATCCGGTCCATAGAGAACCAGCGCCTCCGAGAAGTTCTCGACGAGCGTGTGGAGCAGATCTCGATGTTCGGCAACCCCGTGCCCCGTATGCCGTTGCTCGGTAGTATCGACGATAAGGAGCGCTCTGCCATCGCACGGTGTTCGATAGAACTGATGGTGATACGAACGCCCATTCTGGCTGATAAGCGCACCAGTACCTGGATTTCGATGCTCTTCGATCAGTCGGTCGGCAAGTACCTGTCGAGCGGCGCCGTTCTCGCAATCTTGGGCATGCTCACACATGGCCCGCACGATGTCTTCGTAGTGGGCACCAATCTTTGCGACACCATGTGTATCTAGGTCGTCATGCAGTACCCAGTAGGCACGATTTGCAAACGTGAGGCGATGCTCACGTCCAAAAAACGCGATGGGTACGGCGACGCTCTCGAAGAGCTTCTCGAGCAGATTGGCGTTGTCGTGGTGTGATTGTGGCGGGTTGGCCGCTTCTGCATCATCGAACGCGATACTGAGGATACCAGTCACTGTGCCACGCTCGTCGCAAACAGGGAGTTTGCACGCTCGTGCAAGGCGTGAATGGTCACCTTGTCTTGGCAGTATCTCGGTGATGTTGACCAGAGGTGCGCCGTTGCGGACTACTGTCTGATCATCTTCGAACACCTGCGATGCCTCTGGTCCGCATAGATCGAACACGGTCCGACCGACGATATCACCAGGTGCCGCGCCAAAGAGCTCGGCAATGGCTCGGTTCACCTCAAGATAACGACCCTGCGTATCTCGGAGGCTGACAAATGTGTGCGCGTTGTCAAACAACGATCGCAGGGTGTTTTTGGCGATTGCTTCACTTGGCATCGTGAACGTCGTCGTTTTCTTCGGACCAGATTACTGACTTTTGCAGCCAATCGGGGCGCGTAAAATCGAGGTGCTCGCTCGCCGTCGTTTACATGCGCGTGAGCTGAGGTTCCCAGAACCGTCATAACGCGCGCTACATCCTATTTCTCTATTGAGAGTTAATCCTAACTAACGCACAAGGTGCAACGCTGAGTATGTTTTCCCACCAATAGCAGAACAAATAGTTACCATCGCGCCCCCTTATGAGCTTTGCTGGAATGGCATATAACGCCAAGGCGTTCCTGTAGAGCGGACGCTGCTCCCGATATCGGACGCGGCGCGGTTTCGATTAGCCAAATTTTGATCTTCACTTGTGCGCCGGTGCAAGCGGATGCGATATGTTGTTACCATCGATTAATGGGATGCTAACGTTGGTAGCGCGCTCCATCTTTCGCGCTGGGTATCCATGATCTCGTCGATGTCGCTCGCCGTATTTGTCGTTGCACGTTCTCATTGGAACCCCGACGTATGGCCCGCGTTGTTAGACGGTTTTGCCCGTTTGAGTTTTTGGACCGGAGGGGTCGACGTCTTTTGCGCTCACAATGGATCCAAAAACAGTGATCCAAGCGGTCCGCAACGATTGTGGCATATACCTCGTTAAGCGGCACTACGTCGATCCTGGGCTGAGTGAAACACAGCAACAATCACAATTGCCTCTTTAGTCGTTGTATAGATCGCTATGTACGGCAATCCAGGTATGACGAGTTCCATAGTTCCGGGAACAGAACCTCTTCTACCTAGTTGAGGGTGTAGCGCGAGATGTTCGATTGAACCATGTAGTTGTCGCACGACTGTTGCCGCTGCGCGTCGGTCTTGCATGCAGATCCGCGTATAGATCTTTTTCAGATCGCTGAGTGCCGACTCGCGATAAATCAGCTTCATACACTCGTCGAATGGAGAAAAGCAGCTACCTCATCGTTTGAAGCGACTGCCTCCGGCGCGTGGAGGCGGCGCTCGACCTCACGCTCCTGTTCTGCCGACAGAGCTAGCGGTGAACTACCAAACTTGATGGCAAGCTCCATCAGCCTGGCGATTTCGTCCTGCCGCCACGGGGGCAGTGCTCGCGCCTGCGTAATGATGGTATCCAATAGTGTGCTCATATCGAAATTATATCATATATAACGTTATTTCACTGCCTGTGGTATATGGGTAATGAGGTTATAGGATTATATACTGACGGCTGCCCGTCGCCTTGAGATGTGAATAGTTCTATGTGCCGGATATCTGTCGAGCGTTAGCTTGAACAGCGGCGCGTAAGGAGTGAGCCAAGTCTGACCGCGTTGCTGGCGAACCAGATTGGTCGCGTTTCGCCTAGGAGCGATCAGATAGGATCTGGGCCGATTACCCTGTTGGTGTGGGGGTGATCGGGTCCGATTGCCACAGAGGTGTCTGCTGCACGTCTTCGGCGCGCCCGTTGCGAGCTGTTCTGAAAGTGTCGCTGCGGCTTTCGAGGTTCTTGGGAGAAGTCGCCTCGAAGCGGTTAGGGCTTGGCGCACATTTCGTAAAACTAAAAATTGAAATGGAAATAACGGGCGTGTAGCTGATAAGGAAGGGCAATTTCTAAGAGACTATAGGAATAGAATGCTATTTTAAATAGAAATAATCTCAAAATGGTTATGGATATTCTACTTTAACGAGTTATTGATCTCTCAAAGAGTATTATTCCTTGAGTGTCGCAACGAGTACGGGTGGTTCGTTTTGTCCATATGCACCCGGTACACGACGCGGCAATCGGAACGGTGAGCATCAGCCGATGGCACCGCGCACATGGAGCAATACGTCGTTTGGAGGTCAGGAAATGGCTCGTTTGATGGATTTCAAAGTTGCGAAGAATGTCAAAGTCACGACAAAGGTGTTTGGTGGATTTGCGCTTGTTTTGTCGCTTCTCGTTGCGGTGGGCACCGTTAGTGTGCTGAGGCTAAGCGGTGGTAGCGACGACTTTGCTCGCTATCGAGCTATAGCGTTGCAGACCAATCAAGCAGGTAGAATTCAGGCAAACCTGCTCGAAGCTCGGTTGGCGGTGAAGAACTTTGTGATATCCGGTACGGAAGATGCCGTTGTGGCCGTGAAGGAACGCGCGAACAAAGCACTCGCGTTTAATCAAAACCTCGGCGCGATGGTAAATGTCCCGGAGAAGAAAGTAGCCGTCGAAACAGCTGAAACCGAGCTGCATCGCTACCTGGCCGCGTTTGACGATGTTGTTGAACACCAAGCAAAGCGCAATGAACTTGTGTTCAACACACTCGATACCGTTGGCCCGCAGATAGAACGTACGCTCACTGAAATCATGGAGAGTGCGTATCAGGACGGGGATGCTGAAGCCGCATTCTTGGCCGGGCGTACGCTTCGTGCCGTCATGTTGGCACGTCTCTATATGACCAAATACCTCGTGAACAACGATGCTGCCTCGCGTGACCGCGTCGTGAAGGAGCTGAGTGCACTGAAATCAGCCACAGGCACGTTGCGGGCCGCGCTGCAGAACCCAACACGACAGGCGCTGGCAGATGACGTCAATCGATTGTCCGATACATACGCCGAGGCTGCGACGTCGGTCTATGAAGTCATCCAAGAACGAAATGGCGTCATTTCCGGCACCCTCGATACCATTGGTCCCAAGATTGCCAGGAACATGGAAGATCTGAAGCTCGCGATCAAAGCTGAGCAGGACGAACTTGGACCGGCTGCAACAGCTGATATGGAGAGCGCCGTGCAAATGGCGTTGGGCATCTCTGCGCTAGCGGTTGTGCTTGGTGCTATAGCCGCTTTCTTCATTGGCTTTGGCGTCTCGCGCCCAGTCATTTCGATGACGGCAGCAATGAAGTCGCTTGCAGATGGTGATCTCGAAACCGACGTGCCGGATACTGACCGGCGTGACGAAATTGGGTCAATGGCTGAGGCAGTCCAGGTCTTCAAGGACAACGCCATTGAGGTTAAGCGCCTCGGCGAAGAGCAACGGAAAGCTGAACAGAGGGCCGAAGAAGAAAAGCGCGCTGCTATGAACGCGCTTGCGGACGAGTTTGATCAAACCGTGCGTGGCATTGTTGATGCAGTTTCATCTGCCGCAACGGAAATGCAGGCAACGTCGCAGAATATGAAACGCATCGCTGACGGCACTGCTGAACAGTCGACGGCTGTTGCTGCAGCTTCCGAGCAGGCGTCAACGAATGTACAGATGGTGGCGTCTGCGTCTGAAGAGTTGGCGGCTTCGGTACAGGAAATCTCGCGCCAGGTTCAAGACTCTGCAGATATTGCGAACTGCGCTGTTACGGAAACCAGTCAAGCCACCGACGAGGTGCGCGGCCTGGCCGAAGCGTCGCAGCGCATTGGCGAGATCGTTGAACTGATCAGCAGCATTGCAAGTCAGACGAATCTCCTTGCACTCAATGCGACGATCGAGGCGGCTCGAGCTGGCGACGCCGGCAAAGGTTTTGCCGTTGTCGCGTCAGAGGTCAAGAATCTCGCGACCCAGACTGCCAAGGCGACGGAAGAGATTGCCACTCAAATTGGATCGATCCAAGACGCGACCGGGTCGGCCGTTCGGGCGATTGAGGGCATTAGCGGCACGGTGGTCCGGATCAATGAAAACACCACAAGTATCTCTGCGGCTGTAGAGGAGCAAGGGGTTGCAACAGCCGAGATATCCCGCAACGTGCAGGAAGCTGCGAAGGGTACGGAAGATGTGAACGTCAACATCTCCAAGGTTTCGACGGGCGCCGCGGATACCGGTACTGCGTCAGCAGAGGTTCTATCGGCTACCGATGAACTGTCCCAACAAGC
This sequence comes from Hyphomicrobiales bacterium, assembly GCA_028280515.1. Lineage (GTDB taxonomy): Bacteria > Pseudomonadota > Alphaproteobacteria > Rhizobiales > Methyloligellaceae > UBA2767. The sequence continues at coordinate 88,137 of JANQLP010000074.1, read as the reverse complement.
AAATCTCCTCGGCACGCAAGTTGACAGTTTCCTTGCGAAGGTGAGGGCCGCCTAACTGATCATTGAGACAAGTACGCCAGTACTTTTGGGGCTGGGGGTAACTCCCTCAGCCCCTTATGCGTTGTGCAGCAGATAGGTCGGAGAGTCTTGGAACGCATACACAAACAGTTATCTTGGTTCTCCGTTCACATGAGGCGGTGACTGTCCCGTAGTCACAACATCGTGCGGCTTCTACAAACAGCGTTCGGCGGGAGGGCGGTTGCGCTAAAGACGCCTGATGGCGCGCCGTCGATGGCGAGCTTCAGGTACATGTCGTAGTTCGGCAAATGCATGAGATCGTGTTCCTGAATTTTCGGCTTGAGTTCCTTTGCAATGAAGCTCGCGTCTTCGGCACCCAGCCGAAACACGATCAACGTGCCGGCGTTCCCGATGACCGCAGACCGTATTTCCGAGGTCAGTTGCGACAGATATTGGTGTGCCAGGATCATTGAGACATGAGACTTTCGAAGCTCGGAAATCATCGATGCGATAGAGAGCGTCGTGAAGTTCTGAAACTCGTCGGCGTATAAGTAGAATGACGTACGCGCCGCCGGATCAGTTTCTGCTCGGCTAAACGCCGCAAGACCAATTGCCGTCACGAGCACGCCGTCCAGCAGGTTCGCAGTATCTCCACCGATTTCTCCCTTTGAGAGGTTCGCAAGGAGAATTCCTCCTGTATCCATCACCTGTCGAAGGCGGATCGGCTTCTCTGGCGTTGTTAGTATTCGCGCAAGGCGTGGATCGGCGAGGTAGGCGCCCACCTTGTTCTGTATCGGGGCGATTGCTTCGGCGCGATACCTATATGAGTAGATCTCGTACTCGCGCTGCCAAAACGATTTTACCTGTGTGTTCTCAAGGCGGCGCGCGATCGCTCTCCGATAGTCTTTGTCGGTAAGAAGCCGCGGCACATCTGCGATCGTCGCATCCTTCTGTTCGAGAAGAGCGAGGATCGCATGCCGCAAAATGTGCTCCATGCGAGCGCCCCATGCGCGGCCTTCCCACTGCATGCGGAAAATGTCGATGAGGCCTGAAGCGACGAGTGCCCGCTTATCCTCGTTTACATACGCAAGTGGACTGTATCCATAGTACTGCTCTGTGAGACGCGTTGGTTGCCGATACCTTTGCGAGCATGTCAGGCACATTCAGATGCGGCTAACTAGATAACTGCCAACTAGCGGGGCTGAGTCATCGGTCCTGCTTTTCTTTTTGAATGCTCCCAGGACCATGTGGCTAAGCACACGCCTGAGAGCATTCCGTATTCAGCAGTTGATATCGCGCTCTGTGAATCGAGCAGCAGCAAACGTCTCACTAACTCAGGCTGCACGAACGGTCTCGACGAACTTGTGCACCTTTGTCTTTAGTTGCTCAGCTTGGCTAGCAAGTTCACCAGATACTGACAGCACCTGAGTGGACGCTGCGCCGGATTCTTGTGATGCCGACAGCACCTGGGCCATGTCCTGCTTCATGTCATCCGTGATTGTCGAGGCAATCTGGACGTTGCGAGATATCTCCGAAGTCGATGCGCCCTGTTCCTCAATAGCGGCCGCAATCGATGCCGAGATTTCGTTGACCTCGTTCATGACACGGCTGATGTCCTCAATGGCATTGACCACTTCGCTCGTCTGCGACTGAACGTCGTTGATCTGTGTGCTGATCTCTTCCGTCGCGTTACCGGTCTGGGTGGCCAGGTTTTTCACCTCACTCGCGACAACGGCAAACCCCTTGCCCGCTTCGCCAGCGCGCGCGGCTTCGATGGTTGCGTTGAGGGCCAGCAGGTTCGTCTGTCCGGCAATACTTTGGATCAACGTGACTACCTCTCCGATACGATTGGCCGCCTGATCGAGCGTGCGGACATTCTCAGTGGTTTGTGCAACCGAGCTGACAGCGCGGTCCACGATGGTCGTTGACTGCGTCACTTTGCGGCTGATCTCCTGAATGGACGTAGCCATTTCTTCGGCGGCAGCAGCAACGGCTGCAACGTTTGTTGCCGCGTTTTCAGAGGCCGATGAGGCCCGTTCCGACTTCTCTACAGTTTGCTCTGCAATTCCGGACATCGTCGTAGCAGTCGATTGCATGTCCGAGGCGGCGTCGCCCACGACACCAACGATTTGACCAACGGAGTCATCGAAGTCGTCGGCCAACTGGTTCATTTCTTGTCGCTTCCGCTCCGCGGCCTGTTCTGCTGCCGCAGCCTGTTCCTTTTCCATCTCGCCAACACGGATGGCATTCTCCTTGAAGACCTGAACGGCGCCAGCCATCTCGCCGATCTCGTCCTGCCGACTGAGAGCCGGAACCTCGACGGCGGTGTCGCCGTCTGCGAGGGTCTGCATGGCGGCTGTCATCTGCTTGATTGGACGCGTAACGGTCCGCACGATGATGACCATCAGGCTAATCGCGATAATGGCCAGCACAGCAACCATTGCTGACACCATGAATTGCGCAACTGAGACGACCTCCGCTGCCGCCTCGTCAGCCGAGTCGCTGATTGCATCGGCTTTGTCGGCAACTGTGTTAAGCGCTGCAGCTACTCTATCTGCGTCCGACTCGAGTAGCGTGGTGAGTTCGCGCGCCCAATGTTGAGCTTCCATCATGTCGCGGTGCGTATCGAACAGCAGTTCATCACCGGTGGCGCTCGCATACCAGTCTTCAAACGCACTCTCGAGTGCGCTCGCGTCGGCTTTGTCTTCATCGCTTTCTGCTAGTCTCGTCAACACCGCAAGGTGAGGTCGAACGGCCTCCGACAGTGCCAAGAATTCGGTAAGAGGCCTTTTCAGCTCGGTGGGATCTTCCGTCGCCAGATACTCACCAGCAGTGTCCTGCATCTCCATCACCAGGCGCTGCAACTTCAATGCTGCTTCGACCACCGGATACTCGGTTTCGAAAAGGCCGCCGAGGATGGCATTCACTTCCCCTGCTGATGCCGCGCCGGATGCCTCCAAGCGGTCACCTTCGTCCTCGAGTTTCTGCATCTCCTCTTCGTTTTCGTTGGCAAACTCATCCAACATAACGATGAGCCCAGCGCCGTTGCCGTCGAACGCGTCGAGGAGGTTCTTGGCCTTCTCTTCCTCTTCGAGCGCCTCCCGGTGAGCGGCAAACATGTCGCTTGCGTGCGTGCCGAACTCTTCATGTTCCTTCGAGGCTGTTTCGAGCTCATCGAGTAGGTCCGGGTCTTTGACCAGGGTTTTGAGCTCTCCATATGTCGCATCGAACGAATTCTGGAGGGTATCGAACTCTGCCGTGAGTTCCCGAACTTCCGGAAGGTCTTCGCTACCAATCACCTCTTCGGCGACCTTGTTTGCTTCCCATGTGAAGGCAATCAGATCATCCGACGTTTCGATCATCGGTGTTGCGTTGTCGGTCAGGTTGTTGAGCGTTGCTTCAATGCTGTTAATGTACCAAATCCCTGTCGCGCCAACGGCGGTGCCGATAACGGCGATGAGACTGAGACCCGCGATCAGTTTGGCGACAACAGTGATCTTCATTTTTAGCAGACGAACTCGTGACGGTACGGCTTCAAGGGATACCATTTCATTTTCTCCGGTTCGATTTGCCGCTGTTCTCGATATCCAGCTCTGCGCTACACGCTAGACGGGTCGAAACACACGTGGTTGGCGCAGTGATGACGCGCTAAATCTAATATATCGTTAAGCCGAAGTGTCGATGTGTTAAACGCGGTGCGAACTCACGTCGCTGGAACAAGAACGTCTGAGAACAAGTAATTGAACTGTTAAGGGTAAGTTACAAACGTGCGAGAATAGGCTGGCGCATATATCGATGAACGTCAGGCGGTATGTACATTTCGTCTGCGGGAGATCGGCGTAGACCCGACAAGCTTGCGCAGCGAGGCCCACTGGATGTGATGGCGCAGTTAACAGCTAAACGGCATGTGCCTTTGAACATGCTCACGAGTTTTCAACGAGCGGATCGGGAGTTCGAGCGCGGCTTCATTTCGTCGCTCGTATGACGTGACGAATGACGTCACATGAAAGCTCCCATATCGGAGAGAGTGCTTTGTTCAAAGTTCAGTCTTTTCTGAGGCGATGCCAGAGAAAGAGCGCCGCGAAACCAAGCGCTGTACCTGGATATCCGAGCAATAGTGCGATGATGGAGAATATTGCCATCCATGTCGGCACTGAGTATCTCCAATCATCCCTTTTGCTCCACGTGCCTTTGTTCATGCGTCAGGCTCCCTGTGGTCCTCGAGCACCGTTACAGCGAGAACATTTGTCGATGAAAGTCCGGGAGATTCTATCGCTCCCACCTTAACAAAGTTATGGAATGAACATTAAAGAAGTGTGAGAGAGATATCTTATCGGATGAACGTTCGGGTCTCCGATTCATACCGATGAAACTGATACCTTTGACCCGAGAGTCATATAATCAACAGTCGCATGGTGCGTCGTGCTTTTGCGGAGAGAATTCGGCATGGGTATGTGTGGTGCTTACCGAAACGGGAGATGTACTGGAAGACACCGGTACTGACCGGATCGCGTTGCTGACTGCCTCCTTCAACGCGAAATGATCAAAACAAGGTCGACGACTGGTGCCACTCACTTGACGCATCCTGTCATCGAGGCGGCAATCGTTTGCGACTTAGCTGCTCCAAGAGCATGTCAAGGGCTAGCGAAAACGAAAGCTGCGAGAGCTGATGCGACGATTGCGAGAATGGCCGCGGTCCGGGGGGCATAGGGCAGCAGGAAAACCAAGACCGATCCAACGAACGTGAGCACGCCGAACCAGACCACCAAGCCAACGGCCCAGCCCCATACGCCGATACAAACGGAAAGCGACAGCACCAAGCATAACCAGCCGGCGAGGCGAAAGCCGAGCAGCTTCGCTGCGCTGGCGTCGCCGGTCCAGACTTGCCGGTGATGTCGTCGCATTGACAGGCAAAGGCACGTAAAGCCGGCGTAGGCGAGTGACAGGGCCAACGCCGTCATGGCCGAGGTGGTTCGATCGTGGGCGAGACGGTGAACGCCGTATCCGTCCGCTTCGTGTTGGTGCCGGCCCGTTGCCGGCGTCTGACCTGCCAAGCCGTGAGGCCTAGAAGCATCCCGACCAGCAGCATGGCCAGATCAAAGCCGGCCAACACCCAGTTGCCGTTGACCAACGTAACGCCGAGGTGCCGGTCCGTGACAATGGCATTCATGATGGGCAAAGCGCCGTAGATGAACGCCGCGACGATGAGCTGATCCGTCCAAGCACGATCGATGTGCCGTACGATCGGGTGGACGGCGGCAAAGACCCAAACAAGATAGAAACATATCGCTTCCAGATCGGCACGTTGCGCCAGGTCGACCGGAATCAAGCGGTTGGCCCAAAAGAACGCGCCGATCGCAATCGGCAGGCCGGTGATCGTGCCGACATTCAGGATCTCGACGATGCGGCGGCCAGCACCCTTCCGCTCCTGCCGGTCGCGTTTCGGACATCGTTTGATGGCCCAAAGCAGGAGTCCGGTTGCAATCATGGCGGTTCCGGCGATGCTCGACAGAAAGTACAGAAAGCGCGCGAACGGATCGGCAAACCGTCCGATATGCAAGCCATACATGGCTCCCTTTGTTTGCGCCGCCCATTTTGTAGTGTTTGTGGCCGCGACCACATCGCCGGTTACGCCGTTGAATGTCACCTTCCTGCGATGAAAGGCAATCTGGGCTGCGTCTGAAGACGTCAGCTCGATCAGTGCATTGGCGTCGCCAGGGCGATAGACATCGATCCGCCCCACCGGAGCACCGTGCCAGCGATCCGTGGCCTGACTAATGAGTGGGCCGATCGGTGTCAGCGGTGCCGGTCGTCCGGCAGCCTCCGGTATCGATGTGACGATTGCAGCTTCAGCAAGGAATGCTTGTGTGTCGCCTTGGTAGGCGATGTCACGACCCCAGGGCATATAGAGAAACATCAGGGTGATGAGTCCGGTGTAGGTGATCATCAGGTGAAACGGCAGCGCCATCACCGCTAGGACATTGTGCGCGTCGAGCCATGAGCGCTGAGCAGCTTTCCACGGCCGAAAAGTGAAGAAGTCCCTGAAGATGCGTCGATGTGTGATGATGCCGCTGATGATGGAAACGAGCATGATCATCGCGGCGACACCGACGATCAGGCGGCCCCAAACCGATGGCATGTTCAGATCGAAGTGAAAGTAAAACAGGAAGTCGCCGCCGTAGGTCGCACGCGCGGCGATCGGCATGCCACTCGATGTGTCGAGTTCCTCACGTTGGAACGAAGGGCTTTTGCCGGGGTCGCGCCAGACATAGAGGTGCGCTACGGGATCGCGATCGTCAGGTAGATCGATCAGCCAGCGCCGGGCATCGGGCGCGATCTCCTGCAGTCTGCGCAACGCGACAGAAGCGTCGTTTGGCGAGGGGGCTATCTGACGCAATTCCGGGCGCATCCATTGCGTGATCTCGTGGCGATAAAAGCTCACGGCGCCGGTCAGGAAGATCGAAAACAGCAGCCAGCCGACGACCAGGCCCGACCAAGTGTGCAGCCATGCCATCGATTGCCGGAACCCGGCTTTCATGATGGGAGCGTTCCGGCTTGCTGACCGAAGAGCGCCCCGGCCAGCAGCCCTGACAGCAGGATCACGACGATCCAGGCGCGGATGGCGCTGGCCGCGGCGAACGCCCATAAAACGATGCAGGCACAGATGACGAAGCTTGCCATCGTACCGACCAACACCGCTTCCGAACGGGGCAACGGCAACGAAACCGCCAGCCACATGGCGGAGAGCGCCGACACCGCATAGGCGCCGGCCGAAGCAGTGACTATGCGGAGCGCGACGTCAAATCTCGTCCGGTGGACGTTCACCTTACCAGCGGAACTTGAGTGTTGCGATCGCGTTGCGGCCAACGCCCTGGAAGCATCGGTCTCTTCGCGCGCACGAAGCGACGTATCTTTCGTCGAGCAAATTGCTGACGTTCAATGCGATTTGTGCGCCGTCCAGGCTGGGTGAGACTTTGCCGAGGTCGTAGCGCACTGCGGCGTCAACCAGGGTGTAGCTAGGCGCTTCGAAGCTGTTCTGGGCGTCGCCCGCGCTGCTGCCGACATAACGGACGCCGACGCCAACACCAAGGCCCGCCAAGGTTCCAGTCTGTATCGTATAGTCACCCCAGAACGACGCCCAGTGCTCAGCCGCGCCGGCGGGCCTATTGCCGACGGTGCCGTCGTTGCTCTCGGTCACTTCGATGTCGAGATAGGTGTAGGACGCCGTCAGGTTCAGGCCGTTTAACAGGCTTGCGACACCCTCAAGCTCAACACCGCGCGATCGCACTTCACCAGTCTGCACCGAGAAGCCCGGGTTGTTGGGATCGGCGGTGGTGAGGTTCTGCTGCGTGATCTGAAACGACGACAGTGTGAGGGCGGCGTTGTAGTCGTTTGGCTGGTACTTGACGCCCGCTTCGTATTGGGTGCCGGTGGTTGGTTCGAATGCCGCACCGGCGAAGCTGACGCCACTGGAGGGTTGGAAAGACTCGGAGTAGCTGACGTATGGACTGATGCCGCTTTCAAACAGATAGCCAAGTCCAGCGCGGCCGGTGAATTCACTGTCGGAGTGGCTTGTCGTGGTATTGGCGAGTTTGTTCGTCGTCTCACTGTCGGCCCAGTCGTGCCGCCCGCTCAGAGTGAGAATCCAGTTGTCGAACTTGATCTGGTCCTGAACATAGATTCCGAGTTGTTCTTCCTCGACTTCAGCGGCCTGGAAAAGCGTCAGCGGTGGGATCGGGACGTTGTAGACTGGATTGAAGATGTCGATGGGTGCCACTGTGCCGATGGTCCGACGCGTCTCCCGATCCAGGATCTGAAGGTCGGCACCGACAAGCAAGGTGTGGCGGGCAGGCCCGGTCGTGAAATTGACCTCAACCTGATTGTCGATCGTGAAATCGTCAGACTGTTCGTCGGCAGTGAAGCTTGTGCGATTGAGCGTGCGCAGGTCGGCCTGGATGCTGCCGAAAATCGATTTCAGCGCCAGATCATTATGTAGATAGCGGGCATTGTGTCGGATCGCCCATGTGTCACTGAACCTGTGCTCGAACTGGTAGCCGACGGAGTAGATTTGACGGTCCCAACTGTTGAAGTTGGGATCGCCTTGGAAGAACTCGTCGGGAATCTCTCCGTTTGGATTGGGGAAGATCGTGCCATCGGCCGGCACCCGGTTCACGAACCCGCCCTCGAAATCATCATCCTGAAACGAGGTGAGGACTGTGAGCGTCGTATCGTTTCTAGGCTGCCAAGTGACCGCCGGTGCGATGACTTTCCGCTCTCTGCTCGTGAAGTCGGTTTGTGCATCGGTGTCCAATGCGAGACCCGTTGCACGAAACAGCACTTGGCCCGTCTCATCGGCCGGGCCACCGAAGTCGAAGGCGCCTTCGAACCGGTCAAAGCTTCCGGCCTCGCCCTGTACTTCATAGAAGCGCGTTTTGGTTGGGCGCTTGCTAACGTGGTTCACGATACCAGCCGGGGTGCTCTGGCCATAGAGGACGGAACTTGGCCCCTTGAGAACTTCCACGCGTTCGAACAGATACGGCTCAAACCCTGCCGATGCAAAGTTCGTACCTCGAATTCTGAGGCCGTCCAGATACTCGTTGCCGGACGTTCCAGCCGTTCCGTTACCTCCGAACCCTCGCACGGCGATATTGCTACCCGCCAGTCCCGAGGACTCGGTTTGCAGGTTCGCACGGACACCTGCGCTGTACTGAACGGCTTCGCCGATGTTTTGTGCGGAACGTGCATTCATCTGGTCGCGTGTGACGACAGAGATCGATTGTGGCGTTTCCAGGATCGATGTGTTGGTTTTGGTGGCTGTTGCGCTACGGCCTGCGACATAGCCTTGGTCAGGCCCGTAAGGAGACTCCGATGCGGCCTCGACCGTGATCGGACTGAGTTGCAGCAACCCGCTATCCTCTTTTCCTGCGGCCTGAATCACCACAGTCGCACCACCTGCAATGCTGTGGGTCAGCCCGGTGCCGGAAAGGAGGCGCTGCAATGCCTCGCGCGGCGTCATCGTGCCAACTACGCCACGGGTCGACAGACCCCGCAAAAGCGCACCGTCGGCGGTGACCTGAAGGCCGGACTGCTGTCCGAACAACGTCAGTGCGCTGGTCAGCGGCTGCGCTGAAATATCAAAGCTGGTTTGCGCGCCGGTCGCTTGAGCCAGCTGTACCTCGGCTTGCCGCACGGCTGGCTTGGCGGTCATCTCTTCTTTCTTGGCGAGCGGTTCCGGAACCGTTGAGCCTTGTGCATGCGCTGAATGACTGTAGGCAGACGTCGCTATCGCCAATGCCATCAAAGTGCCAAAAAGGACCGCTTGGTCTTTACCGGCGTGTCGGCCCGCCACTACTCGCGTCTCCACTGAATTCTCTCCGTCTGCTGCCAGGTGAGGCGACGCTACGCATGCCTGAGGCTGTTCATGCGAATGCGACGCATTCTTGTTTCGTCATTAAGGCAACGACGGCAGTGTTTGGTTTTCTAAAAAACTTTGGAGAGCCGGATATGCCCTTAGCGGAGAAGAAGAGTTCTTCAGTTGCTGGCGACCACCAGGATCCAGGGTGTGATCTGGTACACGGTTGCCCCATGAGTGTGGGCAATGCCGCGCAGCGCCTCAACTGGATCGTTCAGGTTATAGACACCGGTTACGGAGCGATCGCTAAGGGTAGGGTCCGCCAGCACAATGGTGTCGCCGACGTAGCGGCGGAGCCGTGCAATGACAACACCCATCGCCTGATCCTGGGCTAAGAGTTGACCATTACGCCATGCGGCAACTTGCGAAAGCGGTTTGCTGCTTCGAACAACATCTCCAGACCAACTCACGCGAACGGATTGGCCGGTCTCAAGCTGCTCCGACACCTGAGGAGAGGCAGTTTCCTGAGCGACAAGAACTTTGCCGTGCTGAAGCGTGATCGTTGCGCCTTCACCGTCTCTGATCACATTGAACGCCGTGCCTTGGACCGTGGTTCGGATATCCCGGGTGGTGACATGAAATGGACGTTCCGGGTTTGGAGCGACCTGAAAGAACGCCTCCCCAGCCAGCAGGCTTACATGCCGTTCGTTTGCACTGAACGCAACGGCAAGGGCACTGTCCGGTGCCAGCAGGACGGTACTGCTGTCCGTTAGACGCAGTGTTCGGGTTTCACCGATTCCGGTTTTGTAGTCGGCGCGGAATTGCAACAGGAGGTCAGGTACGAGCAGAGCGACAACTCCGATGGCGGCTGCAAGGGCGGCCCCGCGACCTGCCCAACGCCAATTCGAGGTTTGCGATCTCCGAGGTGCGGCCGAACTTCTTCGAAGCGGCGCCACAGTTTGCGGGTTTGCGTGAACCTGGCGAAACTGCTCAACGAACGGCTGCCAATCTTCCGAATACGATGGCGATACCGTCCCAATTGCATCTGCGGTGCGCCATGTCTCGGCCCAGGCCGCTTCATGCACTGCGCTTTCGTTCAGCCAATTGTTGAAGCGGCGCAAGACGTCCGGATCTTGCGGCTCTTCCTGCAGCAAGATCAGCCAATCCGTCGCTTCTCGCGAAGCCCTTTCCTTATTGGGATCGGGTTGCTCCATCATGTCGTACCGGATGCCGTTGCCGCAAACGTCACCAAGGATGCATCGCAACAAACGTGATGCGAAAACTGCACACCTTGGTTAGTGGACGTCTGCAACGGCGCGCCTTCCACAAATAATTCGGTTGCCGCGCATCAGGGCCAGCCCAGACGGCGTTTGCAATGCTGTACGCCATCGGCTACCAGGACGTGCGCCAGTGGTATCGAGATGTTCAAGAACGCCGCTATCTCCCTGAGTTTGCAGCCACCGAAGCGGTGCATTTCCAGTGCAATTCGGGTGCGCTCTGGGAGTTCGTCGATCGCCGCTATAACCAACTCCAGCTCGTCTTTGTATAGTGCGATCCGCTCCGGTCCGGGGGCATCATCGGCGGACGTTCCGACAACGGCGTCAAAATGGCGGTTTACCATCACCCGGCTTTCGCGGGTCATGCGGCGACGGCCGTCCAGCGCCAGATTCCTTACGATGCGGTAGAGATAGCCAAGCGGGTGTTCCGGCTGCCGTCGGCGGACGGCTTCATCGAAGCGCAGCCAGGCCTCTTGCACAATGTCTTCGGCATGAGCTTTGTCGCCAACGATGCCACTGGCATAATTCACCAACGCACCTCGGTGAGCCGAATACAGAGTCAGGATGCTGCGATCTTGGCGCACAGTGTTTCGTTTTCAATAGCGCACCGGGTTCTCATGGCAATGCGCGGAGTGGTACGGGTCGCATATCTTAATGAGAATTATTCTCATGTACGGTTATCACCTTATTTGGTTGAACTCAATGGCTGGCCATACCGTTGCTGTTACGACGTCAAGTCCTTGCTGTTGACCCGACAAGCGGCGTTGACCCGGCGAGGCCGGTCCCGCGCGCTCGGATATGTTATGTGCGAGTGCCGGTTCCAAGCAGGATAGGTCGTAAGTTCGGCTAGGTAGGGCCTGCCGATTTGCCGGATCGCTGTGCCCTAGCTCAGAACGTCTTCCAGTCAAATGTCGCCGATGCCGAGGCCTTTCGATGCGGCGTGGACTTCGGACCGGATCGCATGCGTGAAGTACCAGGCGAGCAGGCGCGGCGGTAGATAGCGCATCACCATGTTGCGTATTTTGAAAGCGCGACGTGTCGCCGGAATGAAGAGCGGCGCGATTTTGCGACTTCGGGCTTGCAGACGCTCGATCGATGGGCGCAGGCGAGCCTCATGACGCCACAGTGCCGTCACGACGTCGGCTTGCTTCAATTCTTGCGCCAGGATGCATGCGGAGGTCATTGCCATGCCAGCGCCCTGTCCGGAAATCAGCGTGAGACAGTGCGCGGCATCGCCGAGGAGCACGGTCCGCCCGGTCGACCACTTCGGCATATCGATCATGTTCAGATCGTCGAAGAAAAGCGGTGCCTCCGCCGACAGCAGATCGAGGTATCTCAGAACGCGCGGGTGTGCGCCGGCATAGGCTTCGCGAAGTGCTTGGCGCGTGCGTTCTGGCGACACCGGTGCGGGTTCATCGACTTTCCAGGCATAAAGTGTCGCCAGAGATCCTTCAGACAGCGTGTAGAATTCTGTCAGCCGCCCTGGTTCCGCGTAGGACAAAAAATCGTAACCAAGGCCGAGGTTGTCCGCGACCTGGAACGCGGCACAACGGTAACCGAGCGGTTGGATGAATGCCTCGTCGGGACCGAAAAGCAATCGGCGAACGGAAGAGTGCACGCCATCGGCGCCGATCAGCAGATCGGCGCGGCAATGACGGCCGTCGCTGAGCTTGGCATCAATGCCGTCGTCGTCCTGATGGATCTCTAGCACCGTTGTGTCGAAACGGATGTCGGCGCTTTCGCCGACGGCGTCGCGAAGTACCTGCACCAGCGCAGTGCGTGACAGCGTTATCCAGTCGACATCCCCGATCAGGTCACGGTATCTGGCACGCCATAGAAGACGACCGTCGCGGCCGAGATAAACGTTCTCGTCAATCGGTCGTTCGTGCCGGCGCAATGCCGGAACCAGTCCCATGGTCTGGGCGACGTCGTAACCCGGCCCGGAAAGCCCAAGCATGTAGCCATTAGTCCGCAGGTTGGCGGCGCGTTCGAGGACAATTGGCCGCCAACCAAGTCGGGTAAGCCACCAGGCGGCAGACAGACCGCCAATGCCGGCGCCGATGATGAGCGCTGTCTTAGTACTCATCAAGTTGCCCTCGGGAAATGCGGCCCATCACCCTCGGCAGTGTCAGAAGGCTTACCAGCACCAGTGTGGCCGCCAGACCGAAGCAGAAGCCGTAGCCGAGATGTTGTGCGATCAGGCCACCGCTGAACCCGGCGATCGCGGATACCAACGCGTCGGCACATTGAAACAGTGTGAAATCGATGCCGGCCTGGTAAGGCGAGGTCCAGCTCATCGCGACGGCATAGAGCGCAACGAAGGACACCGCCGAAATTGCGGTCTTTGAGAGGAAGAGGGCGCTCAGTACGTCGGTCGGCAGGGGGTGGCCGGCAGCAAGAGCAAACAGCCCATACACAACAAACTGGGCGCCGAGCAACACGAACAAAACCTGTCGAGGTCCCCATCGACGGATTGGCAGTCCGATCAGAACGACACAGGCGAGGCACAGCATTGTGCCCAGCGTGCCCAGAAGCACACCGAGCTGTGCCGGAGAGATACCATTGTCGATCATGAACGGCCCGCTCATGCTTTGGGTCAGTCGTAGACCCAGCTGCGACAGGACCATGGCAAAAAGTCCCCAAAGCACCGTCTTGCGGCGCAAGGCGAACGATAGCGAAGGGCGATGCCGTGATTGCGTTTCGGCGTCGCCGGACGGCTCTTTGGTGAGCAGAGATGGCAGGGTGGCGAACAGGGCAAGGATTGCCATTGAGAGCATCGCCGTTTGCCAGCCATACCAGCCCGCGAGCGCCAGGAGCAGGCCGCCCCCGACCATGAAGCCGGTGTAGCCGCCGCCGACCTGCACGACGTTGCCCCAGCCGCGCTGAGACGGTTCCAGGTGCTCAATCGTGTAGCCATCGCTGGCGATGTCGACCGTTGCCGCTATCATTGCCAGGATACCCAATCCTGCGAACAGCCGGATGAAGTTGTCCCCCGGTGATGTCCAGGCCAGCGCTGCCAAAAGCAGCGCCATCGCTATCTGGCCGACGACGATGATGGGGCGTGATCGTCGGACGCCATTCGGTGCCAGGCGCCAGCGCTCAACGACCGACGACCAAAGGAATTTGATGGTCCAGGGCAGCATGAACAGGGAGACGAGCCCGATCATGTCGAGCGCGACGCCACCGTCGCGGAGGATCGCCGGTACACCGTGAAACATGATAGCGCCGACGGTGCTCTGGATTGTGTAGACGCCGGCGATGACGACAAGAAGCCGTCGCAGCGGCAACCGCTGGGCTACTGCTGCTGTCGGTTGTCGCGTACTCATCAGAACCGAAGCTGCCCTCTGAGGCCAACGACGCGTCCCAGGCCGACCGAGCTGAAGACATTGCCGGCCGATCGATAGCTGTAGGTGCGATAGATCTCGTCGGTGATGTTGTCGGCGAATATGCCCAGGCTTAGGCCATTGTCGAGCTCAACATCGGTCGACGCATCCACCAGCAGGTAGCCCGGTTGCGACAGCGTGTTGGCTTCGTCGAAGTAAGTGCGGCCGTAGTAATTGCCGGCGAGGCGAAAGCTGATGTCGCCCGGGATAAAGGACTGCGGCACGAAGTAACGTACGGCCGCCTGCAAGGTGTAGTCGGGCGCGTAAGGAAGGCGATTGCCGTCATAGGTGGCGCCCGTCGACGGATCTCTGGCGTCGGTGAATTCCGAGCGCCCGAACGTGGCGCCAAAATCGAACGTTAGATCATCGGTTGCTCGAAACCGTGCATCGACCTCGACACCGTAGCTCTCCGCATCGCCCGCGTTGCGCAGAAACTGTGATCCGATCGGGCCGACGTAGATCTGCTTGTTATCGGTGAAAATCCAAAAGGCCGCGGCACCGGCTTCTACCCTGCCGCCAAGCAGCGCGCCGCGCCATCCGACTTCGGTGTTGGTTGACGTTTCCGAGTCGTAGGACACAGCGACATTCGGATTGGTCAGCGAGATCGGGAGTGCGTGATTGAAGCCGCCTGGTTTGAAGCCGCGGCTGGCCAGCCCGTAGACGCGATGATCTTCGTTGATCTGCCAACCCAGGGAGACTTTCGGGGAGAGGTCGTCAAAGCTGTCGTCGCCGTCGACGGACAGTGGCAACGGTGCGATGCGCCGATACTTGATGCTGGCGTCCTCATAGGACCAGCGAAGCCCGCCGGTAAGGTCGATCGCTTCGGTCAGGCCATATGTCACCTCGCCGAAGACGGCATAAGTCCGCTTTTCGACCTGGTTGACCGAGGGGCCGAAGAAAGCGCCGACCAATGGCGTTTGCCGCTCAAACTCGGCGTCCTGGAAGTACAAGCCGAGCACGCCAGTGGTGCGTTCACCGGCCGCAAAATTCAGGCGCAGTTCTTCGGCCAAGGTGTCCTGGAACTCTGGCGAGTCAAAGCCTTGTATGAGGCGCTTCTCGATATCCCGATCCTGAAAAGAGGTGACGCTGGTTAGCGTCAATGGTCCGAAGTCATAAGACGCAGACAGTGAAAAAGTATCGACGTTTCGTCTGATCTCGTTGATGCCGCCCTGCGTCGCGCTATTGAATTTCAGGTCGTTGAGATTGGCCTCGGAAAGATAATGCTCCTCATTGCTGTCCAACTCGTCACGTTGCGCGGTGAACGCGACATCAAGTGGCATGTCCTTTGGTGCCAAACGCAACTTGATGCGGCCGTAACGTGTACGACTGCCGTCGATCTTGTCCTGCCCGGTGGCGATGTCGTCGATCTGTCCCAGGTATTCGGCGCGCCGAACATCGATGGCAGCAAAGACACTGTCGTCGATGAGCGGCCCGGACAGTCCGCCGCCGATGTCGCGATCATGCGTCGACAACGTGCCGGCTACTCGGCCTCGAACCTCGTTGTCCGGTTTTCGGGTAATGATGTTGATCACGCCGCCATGCGCGTTGCCTCCATAGAGGGTGCCTTGCGGTCCGCGCAGGACTTCGACCCGTTCGACGTCCACCAGTTCCTGTGTCAGATAGGTGACGTCTTGCGGGATGCCGTCGACGTAGACCTGAACGGCGGAGTTATAGAAGTCGGGAGAGGTCACGCTGCGCAGTGAGAGGTTCGAGTAGGCCCGATTGCCGCGGGTACGGACGATCAGGCCGGGCAAGATCTTTTCAAGTTCCTGCACCGTTGTGACGCCAGCCTCCTGCAGGTCGTCGCTGGTGCGGACACTGACCGAGCCGTCGACTTCTCCCAATCGTTGCGGGCGTTTTGCGGTCGTGACCTGAAGTGTGTTGAGGCGAAGGCGTACGCCATCCTCGGCCGTTTGTTGTGCGGCGGAAGGTGCCGCCAGCATAAGAGAACCCGAAACGGCACTTGCAACGATCATGATATCGCGCCTGGCACCAGCGAATGAAAACGTCTCGGCAGCCACTATCTGAACCCCTTTTCTTTCCGCGTCGGTATTCAGTCCCTGCTTTGACGGGAGGGTTAGTCGGTCGCTGAGGGCTTCGCTGTCGCAATCGGGACGAAAATGGTCGCGATCGGGACTTTGTTGCGAAAGATTATTAATCGCATTAATATCTGAAAGGGTTGAAAAATCAGGCTCAGATGGACAATACGCCGCCGAACTATCGCCTTTCAGAAGGGTTCCAGCTCGTTCCGATGGAGGACCATTTGCCGCCGGCGGGCTGGAGCGACAGCCTGTGCTCGGAGCAGATTGACGAGGGTTGGCATCTTAATCGGTTCGACTATCGCGCGGACTGCGAAGAAGTCGTATTCGTTCAGGGCCCGCCGACGTTCAGCATCAGCGTCTTTCTAAACGGGTCGGGTCATCTGTCGCTGGACAACGGGCCGGCACTTGAGATTGTCCCAGGTTCCGTATTCCTGTTTCACGCTCAACACCCGACGAGGGGTTTGAACCAGGTTAATGCCGGAAGCCATATGTTCGGGATCGATTTCCGGTTCGCACCGTCGTTGCTCGATAGTTTCGGATTGCAGTCGCTCGGCTGCCTGATGCGTGCGTTTAGCGATCATGGCAGCGTGCATGATGCGCTGTTGATGAGACGGCAGGCCAGCGCACCACTGAGGCGCATCGCTGACGACGTCATGTCCTGTCGAATGGTCGGTACCGCCCGGCGTGTCTATATGCAGGCCAAAGCACTTGAACTGTTGTCGCGCATTATTGCTTTTTGCGAAGAGGACCCGCCATTGCCGGCCACGCTTCGGCAAGCGGACCTGATTAGGGTTCAAGAAGCGGTCGAAATACTGACGCATCGTTATAGCGAACCGTGGACCATCGCGGAGTTGGCGCGGGAGGCCGGTATCAACGAGCGTAAGCTGAAGCTAGGTTTTCGAACGTTTCTTGGCCGTACGGTGCATGACCATTTGGAGCGCACGCGCATTACTGCCGCACAGAGCCTGATGGTCGACGACGATCTCAATGTGACCGAAGCGGCTCTCGCTGTCGGCTACAGCACGCCCAGTCACTTCGCCAAGGTGTTCAAGCGCCGCACGGGGATATCGCCCAGTGCCTGGCGGCGCCATCACTGAGGTCGCGCGAAGGCGCTGCGGGTCGGCGTAGAATAGATCGAGAGTAGAAGCTGACATGAGCCTCGATGAAAGTTCACCGGCCCGCGCGGCTGACGCTCGATCGTCAAGACGGGGGGGCGCCACGCGCCTGTTGGGCGGAACGCCGGACCATCCAAAGGACATTACGACGTCGAGGGTCCGTCGCCTGGTAGACAACGTACTGGGTGACCCCAGTCGCGTCTCGATCGCCCAATCCGATGGCGTTTTCGCGACTGGCGCCATGCGTGGGGCAAAGCTGTTCGGCGGTGTTTCCGTATTGATGGTCGCTGCGCGGGGATTGCGGCAAATGAATGCGGTGTCTATTGCGCCGCCAGGGTTACATATCGAAGGCCGCTTGACCGGCACAACACGGTCCCGGGAACTCACGGCGCCGCATCGCGGTAGCACGATCGCCGAAGGCATGGTGAAGGTTACCGGCATTGCCGAGTCGTCGAAGTGGAGCGTCGAGATCCCACCTCAGGGCAGCCTGTCCGCGGTGACCATTGTGTATTCCCGAGAATTCTTGTGCACGCTCGCGATCATGGAGCCCGAGCTGGCGCGGCAGGCACTGACACTGATCGATGGGCGAGCCGATCAGGTCCTGGAATCGGAAAATGACCAGCGGCTCAGTTTTGCGCGCTTGCTGTACGCCGATCCTGAACAGCCCGGCGCAAAGCTGCGCATGGAAGCTCTGGCACGGTCAATCCTCGTGGATACGCTCGCTGCACTCGACCAAGAACACGTGCCGGAGGTTTCTGGAGACCGACAACTGGTCGCCCATGCACTTGATGTCATCGAGGCCACGCTGGGCCACCCGCCGACGATCGATGGCCTGGCTCATTCGGTGCGCGTCAGCGCCAGCCGGCTGAAACGGGTTTTCCACGACACCGTTGGTCAATCTGTCGGCGCTTACATCGCCAGCCGGCGCATGGAGGCTGCCAAGGAGTTGCTGCATAGCGATCTGCCAGTGTCATGGGTCGCGGATGAAATGGGCTATGCAACGCCGGAGGCCTTTGCGCGGGCGTTTCGGCGACACTTCGGCCAGAGCCCACGTCAGTATCGCGCCAGCCACGACTGACCGATCAGGCAGATTTTTGGCCGGATTGGACAGGCCATTGCGATGGCACGTTCACCTGCCCCCTTCCTATAACGAACCGAATGGTTCTCTCGGAAGGGTTGATGCCAAGTTTCAAGCGTTTGGTGCCAGGCCTTGGCGTGGCGATAGCAAGCTCTGTCGCGCCCGTACTGGCACAGGAGTCGACGATACGGATCCTGGACCCCATTGTCGTCACTGGCGAGCGACGTGACACATCGATCCTCGAAACCAACAGTAGCGTCTCGGTCTATACGATCGACGATGTAGAGCGAGCGGCGGGACAGGATGTAAACGACATCATCCGCTCAGCACCCAATGTCCATACGCGCAGTGTGAGCGAGCTGCCGAACATTCGCGGTGTCGAGGGCGGCGGCCCGGGAGGGCTCGCCAACACGGCCTTGGGTGGCACTTTGCCACGCGTGCCTTTGATCGTCGATGAGATCGCGCGGCCGGCGAGCGTTCCGAATGCGGACTTCACCAGTCTTTGGGATGTGGAACAGGCGGAAGTGCTACGCGGACCGCAGACGACCTTGCGGGGTCGGTCGGCCATCGGCGGCGCGATCGTGCTGAAAACGGCTGATCCGACGTTCGAGCCGGAGGCGGTCGGTCAGACGGTCACCGAGTTCGATGAGTTTCATGGACCGACATATGGATTGAACGCCATGGCTTCGGGCGGTGTTGTCGACGGCATTCTGGCCGTTCGCGGCACCTTCGAGCACCGCGGTGGACAAGATGCGCGAAACATCGTGAACGCACCCGTCGGCATTGATCCTTCAGACGTCAACGACTTCGAGAGTACCCGCGTAAGGACGAAAGTCTTGCTGACGCCAGATGGCGAAGGTGGCCCCCTTAGTATTCTCGGCATCGCCGAAGTTCAGGACGGCACCGTTCCACAAACCCGGGGCACGGTTCAGAGTACCGGTTTCTCCGACGGACGTACCCGTTCGTTTTCCGACCGCGACATCGACTATGTCACCGGTGGTTTGCGTATCTTCGACACCTTGTCATGGACCGCGGCAGTCGATGCCAGTTACCAGGTCGGCGACGTCGGCAAAATCCGGGCTATCGGCAGTTTCGCGACTGCTGACTTCGAAAGCCTGCCTGCGCAGCCACAGAATTTCTTCTTCGATTTCAACGAAGACGTTTTCAATCAGGACCTGCTGTTTGAGCTTGGCACTGCAGAAGACCGCGTGAAAGGACTGATTGGTGCCAGTTACACGTATCGTGAGCAGGACGTACGGATCGACAATGTCATACCGCCGGTATTGCCACGTGGTATCGCTGCGCTGACGGCCGACGGCGAGACAGAAACGGCATCGGCGTTTGCCGATCTGACCGTTGGCATTACCGATCGCCTGGATCTGCTCGCTGGCGGTCGCGTTATCTGGAACAAGGACTCGCGAACGACGTTTTCGAACCTGCTGAGTACCCCACCTTTCAACATTCCAGCAGCGACCACGCAATACGACGAGACGGAAACCGTGTTTCTGCCGTCGGCCGGCCTACGCTTTGCCCTAACGCCGACGCAGTCGATTAGCGCCAGTGCACGGAAGGGCTGGAACGCCGGCGGTTCGGCGATCAACTTCTTCACCGGTGCGCCGTACATCTACAAGGACGAAAGCGTATGGACTTACGAGGCCGGTTATCGGTTCGAGTCGGCAAATCGCCGATACAGCTTCAGCGCAACGGCATTCTTCAGCCAGTACGATGACCCTCAGTTCTTCCTGGAAACACAACCTGGCAATCGGTTCAGCATCCAGGTGGTGAACCTGCCGGAAGGCGAGACTTATGGCGCCGAGTTCGACGGGCGGGCGGCGATTACGCCGGAGATCACATTGCGCGGCGGGATAGGCCTCCTGCGAACTGAGATTACCGAGTCGACAGCGACCAACCCTGCGCTGCTGGGCAATGAGTTCGGCAAGGACCCGGACCTTACAGTCAATGCGGGCGCCGTCTATTACCCCGGTGCGGTACCCGGCTTTAGTGTCGATCTGAACGTTACCTACGTCGGCGAGTCCTTCAACGACTTCAACAATGTCGATGCACAGAGGATCGGCGGCTACACGCTGGTCGACGTTGGATTGGGGTTTGAGCAGGACGATGTCACCGCACGTGTATTCGTCAATAACCTGTTCGACGAAACCGGTGAGACGACACGTGTGACAAACTTTTCCGCTGTCACGTCGCCTCGCACCTTCGGTGCCAGCTTGACGATGAGGTTCTGAGCCTGGTGAGCGGGGTGAATATCGACACCGCCGGCTCGGCAGCGCCGACAACGCCGCGCGGTCTGATTGCGACGGTAGGGTTTCTCGTCGTCATGCAGGCCGTCCTTGCCCAGTTTGTCGTGCATGGAATTCCTCTCTTCATGCGCGAGGCCGGACACCCGGCGCAGGTGATCGGGCTTATCTACATCGTGGCGATCCCATATGTGATGCGCTTCCTCTGGGCGCCGCTGATCGACCGCATCGGCTCTCCCCGGATAGGACACTTTCGTGGTTGGATCCTGGGAGGTCATGCCATGTCGGTGATCGCCCTGGTGCCTCTGGCACTATCCGATCCCGCAACCATGCCGTTCGTCGTGATAGCGATCGCGTTCGTCATGACGATCGGCGTCGCGACACAGATGACGGCGACCGGTGGATTGATGGTCGAGAAGCTGGCGCCGACCGATCGGCCTGCAGGCGCTGCTGTGCAGGCAGCGTCAGCCGGCTTCGGCGGCCTCTTGCTGGGCGCCGGCGTTCTGTACCTCATGGCCGATCTCGGTTGGGCCGCGACAGTCGGCGCTCTGGTCGGGCTTGCCGCGGCCAGCCTGGCACTGCTCACAGTGCTACGTCTCGACGCTGGTAGTCCACTGCCTGAGAAACCGGCGCCGTTCTGGAGCCAGTTCTCGATCTTGCGCCGTCACAACACACGACATCTTCTGATGACGACAGTGCTTGTCTCGATGGGTCTGATCCTGACCTACGGCTTCAAGTCGATTGTTTTGGTCGATGCAGGCTACAGCGTCGCCGAGGCGGGCTTTATCGGTTTGGTGCTTGGTAATGCGGCCGGCTTCGTTTGCGCTCTAACGGCGCGTCCGATCGTGGCCCGTTGGGGCGGTTTTGTCTGCCTCGCCGGCATTGGGGTCGGTGCAGCGCTTCTATGTGCCGTTTTCGCTATGCGGTTTTCTAGCGGCGTCGAACCGGTACCGGCGGCGGTATTTGCGATCATCGCCAACGGCTTGACCTTTGCCAGTTTTACGGCTGCTCGCAGTTTGATCATGTCCATGTGTTCCGAAGGGCAGAAGGCCACGGACCTCGCTGCCTTCATCGGCATCGAGGGCGTTTGCATTCTGGTGTTCGCCGGCATTGGCACGAGCTTGATCGACTTGATCGGCTATCCGGCCATTCTCGCCGCCGCGGCCATGGGATCGCTTGGCGGGTGCATCGTGGCGCTTCGTGCCAGTCGCTCGCCGTCGAAGGAGGCAGCTGCTTCAACATGACTATCGACGCGCACACCGAAGTAAGGTTGCCCGACCCATCGGCAGTGTTCGGGCATCTGACATCGCACATCGCCCAACACGGCATCGATCTGGAGCACGTGGCCGACAATCATGTACGGTTCCACCACGAGGGCTGTACGCTCGACATCCGCCAAAACTTGGAGTCGCTGACGGTAAGCATCGCGGCACCGAGCAGCAACATGCTTTTCTTCTTGAAAGAAGCTGTGGCTATGCATGTCGTCGAGGTCGACCCGATTGCTGGCGAAGCGCTGCGCTGGAGCGGCATCGGCGAAGCCACCGCGCAACCATTGAACTTCCGACCGTTGGCGCTGATCAACCGCACGCAACCATGTGCCAACATGGTGCGCCTGACGCTGTCGGGTGATGACGTCGTCCGTCTGGCCCAGGATGGACTCCATGTGAAACTAATGATCCCCATGGACAGGACCCGTGATCCTGCATGGCCGACAGTTGGCGCCAACGGCGTGACCCGTTGGCCCGATGGGCCTGATCGTCTGCATGTCCGCTATTTCACGATCCGTGCCTTGCGACCAGAGCTTCATGAGGTCGACATTGACGTTGTCCAGCATGCCGGTGGGATGATTTCGGATTGGGCCAGCAAGGCAACGAAGGGCGATCGCATTGGCGTCATGGGACCTGGCGGCGGCGCGATTCCGGTGCAGCGGGACGGTCTGCTGTTTGCCGGCGACGAGACGGCACTGCCCGCCATCGCGCGAATCTTGGAGGGCCTAGGTGCGGATGCGCAGGGCAATGTGGTCGTCGCATGGCCGGGTGGGGCGAATGTTTCTGACTACCTGCCACCTTCGCCGCTGAAAGTGACGACTCTGCCCCGCGATAGCTTCCGGGCCGGCATTGCCGATGTGGTACGGAAGATGGGTGCTGAGGCTACCGTTCGCTACGGCTGGTTTGGTGGCGAACATGACAATGCCCAGGCGCTTCGTCAGATCTTCAAACAGGAGTTCCGCTTGGGGAAGGGAGAACAGCTAAGCGTCGCCTACTGGCGCGACGGCGTGCGTGGCGACGCAACGGGTGCCGGCGACTGAATACACGTCTGGGCTGTGCCGCAGCGAAATGCAAGTGCGCCTAGGCAAAAGGCTCGGTTAACGCGAGTTGTTTGAGACAGTGGTGGCGCACCATTCCGAGGCCTTGGCGCCAGTGACCGAACTGCATTCCGTGATCAAAGGAACGGCTGATCGGATGGGTGTCAGTTCGTTCCGCTTTGTTCAATGGAAGCGTGCCGCTTATGTCTGCACTATTTGATTAATGGGACAGGGCCGCGAGCAGCGGTCTCGACCGCAGACATACAACCGCTTCTGGGGCCATTCGCATCGACGCAGGACAGGATGGCGTTCAAGAGAACCCGTCTGATTCCCGCACAAGGCAAGCCAGCAACATTGAAGACCTTAAGGCTGGTTTTGCCGGCCGGAAGTGGTGCCGCTTCCACGGCCAACCGTTTCGACACCACACCATCGCCATCGAACATAACGATATCGAGCTTCAGCGACTGAAAGTCAGCATCGAGGCCATTTTGCAGCAGCAGATAGGCGCGGCACGATTCATCATTCGGCTCCAGCTTATTCAGCTCGATGTGCAGCGCTCCTTCTTCTGTCAGAGCTGGTGTCACCCACAACGCCAGGAATGCCAATCCGAGTGCCAATCGTCTCATTGAATTCACCTTTGTTGTTTTGTCGATGGTCCGGTTGGCAATAGCGTCGACACCGTTGCGCCCTAGGGCTGTGCCAATGATCGCTTTCCGTGTGACTTTTGTACCTGCCTGCTAGGCTTTTGCGGCCGAGGGAGAGAGGCCATAGCGTCGTTTGAACGCCGTGGAAAAACTGGCCGGGCGCGTATAGCCGGCGAGATAGGCCGCTTCGCTGATGCTCACGCCTTCTTGCTCAATTGCAGTTCTTGCGCGCCGTAATCTCAGGTCGCGGCTGAAGTTGCCGATCGTCGTTTTGTAGGCCCGCTTGAAGATGCCCTGCATTGCGCCGACACTCATACCAACGTCGTGTGCTATCGCCTGCAGCGATGTACTTCTGTCGACATTCTCTTCCAGGTACCGCCGGATCTGTTGCGCGCGAGCGGTGTCTCTCGCGTTCTGTTCCGGCGCTGTCTCTTGTTCGTCGGAAAGAAGCAAATGGGCAAGTGCCTCGCGCACAATTTCAACCGCCTTGCCCTCCGCGGCCAGGGTTTGCAGCGGTTTGGGCATAGCATCGGGATTTACGATCTGTTCTGCAAGCGACAACGCGTGACGTGACGGTGACCACGTCGCCGTTGCTCTATGCTTGTTCAGGAGCTGCTGCAGCCCCGACTCAGGTGCCACGCGGTCCTGAATCAACGACTTGAGCCAATCCGGCGGCACACTGATGATGACTTTGCGGACCCGTGTGCCTTTTCGTGATTCACGGCGCAGCTCTATCGGTTCGGTGAGCGACCAGATATGGCCAATCGGTCGGTCAGAGTGGCCGAGTTGCATTGGCTGGTCACCGAGCCAAACGTCAAGAGATCCTTCCAAAACGATCGCAAAGGCAACGGAAGGACGAGCCCGCCATTTCATGTGCATGTCATGCGCTTCCACCGTATCCGTGGCATGCACCCTTAGCCCCGAATGACACTCAACATTGTTGAATTGCCCAATGATGGCGACATCGCGTTTTGCCAGATCAGGGGTAACGATTGTGAAGTGCCGGCTTGTGCGCCGCTGAGACATCTCAATCAACGCATCACGGGTGAACCGCTGATCACGCCGTGCGGCGCCGGGCTGCAAGTTCGTCCTTTGCTGCTTACTCATGTAGCCGCCGATCGATCAACCGCTGTTCCAGTAGGTTTCTGATAGTAAGAATTATTCGCAATCTGTAAAGCGATGCGCGTGGCAGAAGCTTTCTAGGGCAGTGTCGGCAGCGGACGCACCGCTCGAACGTTTCCTTTGTCGGATGAGATTGGCTGTTGCGCCAAGTCCAAGAACTGCATCGAGCGGTGCGATTTCGCTGAGAAAGTATGCGATTTCGCGAAACCCATGGCGGTGGAGCGTCTGCGTCTCGATTGGTATTTAAGAATTGTTCGCAACTAGGTTGCTGCTAACCATTGCATGCGTTTCGATCGAGACCAGGGACAACAATGAACGACGCGAGTGAGCATTTCATCCGGCACGCCATACATCGGCCGATGTCGTTGTCGGCTACTACTGTGTTGATCGCCATGGGCCTGACCCACCCAACCGGGTACGCCAACGCCCAATCCGCGGCCGATAAAGGCGCGACCGTGCTGGAGCCGATCTCGGTCACGGCACAAGAGGTGGCGCCAGGGGGCGTTCAAATCCGACAGGACCAGATCGAACGCGTAAATCCCACAGACATCAAGGACGTGTTTTCCGGGGAAACCTCGGTCAATGTCGGCGGTGGTTCAGATGTGTCTCGGAAGCTCTATATCAATGGCATCGAAGACACCAATCTGAACGTGAAGATCGATGGCGCGCGCCAGGTGAATTCGGCTTTTCATCATCTGGGCACGGTAATCGTCGATCCGGGCCTGCTGAAGGCCGTTCGTATCGAAACCGGTGTGGGCCCGGCCGATGTTGGGCCAGGTGCGCTGGGTGGGTCGATCGCCTACGAAACCAAGGACGCGCGCGACATCGTGGACGTCGATCAGACCTTCGGCGGTTTCGGTAAGCTCTTCTACGACTCGAATGCGGACGGCTTCAGCGAAGTGCTTACCCTGGCAGCGCGCCATGAGGGATTCGAAGGCCTTGTCTATGGATCAAACGACGGTGGCGACAACTACGAGGACGGCAATGGTAACGAGGTTGTCGGCACAGCCCCTGAAATGCGGAACATTCTTGGCAAGTTCGCTTGGACAGAGTTAACCGGACACCGGCTCGAACTGCAGGGCGGTTACCTTGAAGATGAGGGTATTCGCCCGAACCGGGCCAATTTCGGCGCGCTCGTCAACGGCGCACCGCCGACGCTGCAGGAGTACAGCCGCCAGACTTTCAGCGCGTCTTATGTTCACGAGAACCCAACCAACCTGGTCAATCCAGAAATCGTCCTAAGCTATAACAAATCCGAACTGTTCATCGATGAGCTGGCGTTCGGACCGTTCACCTTCGATCTGCGCTCGGAAACGACGAGCTACAACGGCAAATTCGCCAACACCTTCACAAACGACCTCGGCTTGTTCAGGTCTGGCCACATAACGGCAGGCATCGATTTCTACCACGATATTGGCGAGGGCGACATTGAGGGCGGCTTCGGCGGTCCCATTCCTCTTCAGAATGAAGAAACCTCGACCAACGTCGGTGCGTTCCTGCAGGCGCGGCTGTCTCTAACCGAACAGTTCCGTGTCTCGCTTGGGGGGCGCTTTGACTATCAGTGGTTCGAAGGCATCGACGGTACGGACATTACCGGAAACGGGCCGAGCGCCAATCTCAACATCGAATACGACATCTTGCCTGGCGTGACGCCCTACGCGGGGGCGGGGACGACCTACGGCGGCATTCCACTGGGCGAGTCGGCGATCTACAACTTCGCCCGGCAGTGGACGTACGACGGTCTGACGTCGTCACGGTCGGCGAACTACAAGGCTGGCGTAAAGGCGGAGCGCGGCTCTTTTTCGGGCGATCTGCATGTCTACTACACCGAGATCGACGACACTCATGATCGTGGCAGCGCAACGCGCAACACGACCCGCGATCTGGACTCCGAAGGCGTTAACCTGACCGCCAGGTACGACTACGGTGCCGGGTTCGTAAGGGCGACGTTCTCGCACAACCGGTTTCGCTCGAACGGTGCACCTCTATTGAGTGGATCGGCCTCGTTCCACGGGCTGCAAACAGGCGATCTGTTTACCGTCGAGGCGGGGCACGAGTTCAGCGAGACCGGGATTCGGATCGGTGCGCTGGTCGAAGCCGCGCTGGAGGACGATGACAACACACAACCGCCGGCTGAGAGCTATACCGTCGTCAATATCTACGGCGAATGGTCATCGCCGAGATATGACAATGTCACCTTGCGTGTCGATGTCAGGAACCTGTTCGACGAAACCTACGTCGATCGACTTACTTCCGGTGTCGACAATGCGGCCGTTGTTCCGTTCAACGAGCCTGGGCGAACATTTGTGCTGACCGCGAGCGTTGCCTTCTGATGTCTCCACAGGCTGGATTGATGACCGATCGACAGTTTTGTCGGAGTGTCCAATCGCTTCATGTCGCCTCGCGACGTGCCTGGCTGATTTTGACGCTGGCGGTGGCGCTGATCGTCACGGGTACGGCCCTTCCGGTGGTCGCCCGGCAGCAGGTGACGATCAAGGATATCGCAGGCCGGACCGTCGAGGTGCAGTTGCCTGTGCAGCGCATGCTACTGAGCGAAGGCCGATTTTTGCCGAGCATTGCTATTCTCGATCGCGAAAATCCGATCCAGCGGATCGCCGGCATGATGGGCGAGTTCAAGCAGTATGACCCGACAACCTACGCTCAGTATCGGAACCGCTTTCCGGAAATCGAGAACATTCCGATTGTTGGGCAGGGCGGTGCGGCCTCGTTCAGCGTCGAAGCGGCTCTGGCGGCAGCTCCGGATGTTGCGATCTTCGGATTAAGCAGCGGTCACGGTCCCGGCGCCAAGAGCCATGAAGTGATCGAGAAACTGGCGGCGGCCGGCGTACCTGTCGTCGTGATCGACTTTCGTATCGATCCATTGGTCAATACACCGAAGAGCATCGAGCTGCTCGGCAGGCTAATGGGCCAGCAGGAAGAGGCGGCCGCTTTTCTCAGTTTCTATGAGGCGCAATTGGGCGTAGTTCGCGATCGCCTCAGTGGCGTCGAACAGCGGCCGACTGTCTTCATTGAAAGCCGTGTCGGTCTCCGGGAGGCCTGTTGTGAGGCTATGGGTCGGCAGATGATGGGCCGGTTGATTGACTGGGCCGGTGGGCGGAATCTGGTCGGTGATGCGATACCCGGCACACATGGCATGGTCAGTATCGAATATCTCCTTGCCAATCAGCCTGATGTCTACGTCGGTACGGCGATCGGTGCTGCCACAACGAGTAAACAACCGCCAGGGCGCATCGTACTGGGCGCTCGCGCGACCAGAACCGAAGCACATGCTTCCCTGCGGCAAGCGGCAGCCCGCAATGGGATTAGTCAGTTGGATGCCGTTAAATCGGGACGGGCATACGCCATCTGGCATCACTTCTACAACACGCCCATGAATGTCGTGGCGGTGCAGGCTATGGCCAAGTGGCTGCACCCGACGCTTTTCGCCGATCTATCGCCGTCCCGCACAGTTCAAACATACTTCGACCGGTTTCAGCCGTTTCCCTTAGATGGCGTCTATTGGGTGGGCCTTGCCGGTGCCGAGCCGTAATGACGTCGGCGACCCAGCACCGCATGCTGCCCCCGGGGAAGTCCGATGTGCCGTTGGCCATCGGTTATCGCCGGTTCGTACATCGTCGGTTCATTTGGCTCGTCGCATTGGCTGTGGCCGTTGCGGTGTCGATCATCGTCAACGTTATGACGGGACCGGCCGGTCTGTCTTTTTCTGACGTCGTTCAGGGCCTGTTGCGTCCGTCCGTGCTCACGCCGGCGGAGCACGTCATCATCTGGGATATCCGTCTGCCGTATGCGGTGATGGCTCTGGTGGTCGGGGCGTGCCTGGGCCTCGCCGGTGCTGAAATGCAGACGGTGCTTAACAATCCATTGGCCAGCCCGTCGACGTTGGGCGTGATGTATGCGGCGACGTTGGGCGCGTCACTTGCCATTGTTTTCGATCTTTCAGTGCCTTTGTCCTTGCCGGAAAACTACATCGTGCCGATCTGCGCCTTCATCGGCGCAGTCGCGTCGATCGGGTTAATCCAGATTCTGTCGCGCTTCTATGGGGCCACCGTCGATACCGTCGTCCTCTTCGGTATCGCCTTGGTGTTCGCGTTGCAGGCCCTGGTTTCGCTTATTCAGTTCGTTGCCGACAGCGACAGCCTGCAGCAAATCGTGTTCTGGACCATGGGCAGCGTCGCGCGGGCCACCTGGGAGAAGATCGCATTGATTGGTGGCACACTTGGCGTCTGCCTTGTGTTTTCGTTGCGCCAGATCTGGATGATGACGGCGCTTCGTGGCGGCGAAAACTATGCCGCGAGCTTCGGTGTCCCGGTTAAGCGCCTTCGGTTGGTGGTGCTATTGCGCGTCAGCGTCCTAACTGCCGTGGCCGTTGCGTTCACCGGGGTCATTGGTTTCGTCGGCCTGGTTGGTCCGCACATTGCACGGCTCGCATTTGGCGAAGACCACCGCTTTTATCTGCCGGGCAGCGCCCTGGCAGGCGCCTTCATCCTGTCTGGCGCGTCGATCGCCAGCAAGTTATTGGTGCCGGGTATCTTGATTCCGGACGGTATTGTCACCGCGTTGATCGGTATACCGCTGTTCCTCGCTTTGCTGTTGTCGCAGCGTCGGAGGCCGCATTGACGACGTTGTGCGTGTCGGATGTGAGCCTTGGATATGGCCACCGGTCTGTGCTGAGCGGCGTTTCGCTCGGTGACATCTCGGATGGCGCTGTGATTGGAGTTCTGGGGCCGAATGGTGCGGGCAAGTCGACGCTTCTGCGCGCCATTGCCGGGCTCGGCTCCTACACCGGAGGTATCGTCCTCGACGGCCGACCTGTGTCTCAGATGTCTGTCGCCCGCCGTGCCCGGCAAGTGGGATACCTGCCCCAGGACTTGCCTCAGGCGACATCGTTGGTTGCCTACGAGGCTGTTGTCAGTGCGTGTCGCGCGGTCCGACCCGATTACTCAATGCAGGACGTCAATGCGGCCGTCGAGCAGGTGTTTGATAGCCTCGACATTCGTGACCTGGCCTTTCGAACCCTGAACCAGTTGTCTGGTGGTCAGCGGCAGTTGGTCGGGTTGGCGCAGGTGATCGTCAAGCGGCCGACGGTCCTGTTGCTGGATGAACCGACGAGTTCGCTCGATCTCAGATGGCAGCTCGGCGTTTTCAAGACCGTACGCCGCATTGTTGGCGAGCTATCCGGCGTCGCGCTTATCGCCTTGCACGATATCAATCTCGCCATGCGCCACTGCGATGGCATCGCCCTGTTGAGTGACGGCCGGCTGCAGGCGCATGGGCCACCGTCTAAAGCGATGACCGGTGAAACCCTTAGGCAGGCCTACGGAATCGACGGCCGGATCGAACTCTGTTCTCAAGGCGTGCCAATAGCCATTGCCGACGGGGTCGTCGGAACCGGCCGGCGCGCTGCAACGGAGCCGTAATAGGGATGAATTTGGAGAGAGGACCAATGGCTGAGAGTTACGCGACCGTCGCGACACCAAACGCCAGCAAGTATCTAAAGCAACTCTGCAAACACTTTGCACACAAGGTTACGGCAGAATATCACGCAAACGAGGGACATGTGGAGTTTGCGCCGGGGCCATGCCACATGGTTGCTGAAGACGCTTCGCTATCGTTCTACTGCAAGTCCGAACATCCGCAAGGACTAGCGGTCATTCAGGGCATTATCGACAATCACTTGAAGCGCTTTGCTTGGCGCGAGGAAGTCGAGATCACTTGGTGCGACGGACTGCCAGAGAACCTGGCGCCGGAAATCGGCGAGCGGCTCAGCAGCCAGTTTTAGAAGGCGGGTTGGCACTAGACCGCGATCGGTCGCCGACCTGATGGCATGTACCGGACATCGCAGATCAATCCGAAAGCCCGCCATTGGATTGCTGCCGGTATTCTAGCCGCGGCAGTCCATGCCTTCGCCTTGGTTTCGTTTTACGAACTTCCGACCGATGGCGCCGCGGCACCTGGCACCAGTGGTATTGTCGTTTCGATTTCCATGGCGGCTGCTCAAGCCGGGGATGAAGCAGCGCCAGCCGCGGCGGTTCCCGTCAATGTTGAAGAGCCGATGATTGAACCGGGTGTCTCGACGACGGTGGAGCCTGCGGAGCAGGATGCGGACTCGCCGCCTGACGCTGACGCACCCGACGTGCCGATGGAAGAAACGGTGGCCGTTGCCGAGGAAGCTGCGGTTCAGCAGGATACAAAGCCGGCAGAAGACGTGACGCTGTCGCCGGTCTCCATCGACACGGCGCCCGTGGTCGCAAGCGTTCTGCCGGAAACGGAAATCACTGCGACGCCACTGGCGCCAAGACCCGCTTCGAAAGCCGAAGCACTGGCGCGCATGCCAGTTGCCGAACCCCGGAAATCCGATACTCGGGACCCTGCATCGCGAGAGCAGCGCTTTGTCAGGGCGGTGGACACCGCCCAGCCGGACTCTGAGCAGGCATCGAGCGAGAAAAATCACGGTGGTGAGGGGCAATCCAGGCAGAAAGGCGACGGGGGTGCGGCAATCGAAGCTGATGGCAGCGACGTTGAAGACGCCGTCGGCGGCGGTGTCGCCGGGATGCCTTCGACTGATTACATGAGCCGGTTGCGATACTGGCTCGACCGACACAAGACTTATCCTCGCGAAGCGAGGCGCAAGCGCATGCAGGGTACCGTGATCCTGCATTTCCGCGTTACACGGGAGGGTGTCGTGATGTCGCATGAAATTCGGCAGAGGTCTGGTTACCTGCCACTCGACATCGAAGCCGAGGCAATGCTTGCGCGGGCGCAGCCCCTGCCGAGCTTCACGGAAGCCATGACGGGCGACTATCTCGACATCACGGTGCCAGTACAGTTCTTTTTGCGCGGCAATCGATAGCTCGGCAGCGCCTACTCCAGTTTGTTTAGGGTAAGAGTAGAGACCAGAAGAAATACGAGATCTATATGGTTCCGGAGTGACTGCTGGTTTCCCAAGAAGCGCTGACTAGGCCACCGGACCGGACGTCATGAGTGGACCTGTAAAAGCCATGCTCCGGTTCCGAACTCGCATGCATAATCGGCGTTAGTTGTCGCCGAGTGCGCGTGCTATGCGATGAATAAGCGCGTCGAGAGTTCGAACATGGTTCCGTCGTTGTGCGTCAGCCGATAAACGCGATCTCTCGAAGGTCGTATCGGGGTGTCAGTGTATTATCGTTATGGGCGTCGTCGGCAACGCAATCATTCCTTTCTCATCGCTGGGCGACGTATCGGCAGTGGCAGAGTGTCGGAGCCCAGATCCTGCGAGGCGAGAAGGCGAGTCCTATTGTCTTCTATAAGGAACAAGCTCGGGAACTACATGACGACGAAACAGGAGCGACTAAAGAAGAAAGGCGCTTGATTGCACGTGCCTCGTGGGTCTTCAACGCCGACCAGGTAGATGGATGGAGCGAACCGGACGGCGGAAACAACGATCTGCTCGATCCCATTGAGGAAGTTGACGGGCTTGTACGAGCGACGAAAGCCGACGTTAAGTACCGCGGGATGAACGCCTATTATGCGCCTTCGGCTGACTGCATTGTCATGCCTGATCGAGAGCGGTTTTTCGGCACTAGCACGAGTTCCCCTACGGAGAGTTTCTACGCAGTTCTCCTCCATGAGCTTACGCACTGGACGGCGAATGCAAAGAGGCTCGATCGAGATCTCAGTAGACGTTTTGGCGGTGCATCATATGCGATGGAGGAACTGGCGGCGGAACTTGGTGCGGCGTTCTTATGCGCCGAGTTGAAGATTGCTAACGAACCGAGAACCGACCACGTTGCGTACATTGATCATTGGTTATCGGTACTCCGCTCAGACCATAGGGCCATTTTCCTCGCCGCACGGAAGGCTTCGGTTGCAGTCAAGTTCCTCAAGGAACTCAACGGCCGTGACTATGCCTTTCACGGATCATCCAAACGGTCATATTGAGCTTCACGCTTTGTGACTGGAACATCCATATCTCAGCCCCATCGAGAGAACCTCGGGGGCCTTTTTTCCGGCTGCAAGGCCTGGCCTGACGATACGCCACATGACAAAGCCGTGCCGGCAGTCGACCCGGCGTGCCTTGGGTTATATTC
The DNA here is from genome assembly GCA_028280515.1 of Hyphomicrobiales bacterium. Lineage (GTDB taxonomy): Bacteria > Pseudomonadota > Alphaproteobacteria > Rhizobiales > Methyloligellaceae > UBA2767. Next base: position 55,459 of record JANQLP010000074.1, on the reverse strand, counting down.
CTTGTGTATATCGGCGAGTTACCCCTTGACGCATCTGTAACGAAAAGCTTCACTCTGGAAACCTCGGAGCGCAACAATAACAATAAGCGGGTTGAGCGCATGTCAATCGACTTAACAGCGCAACAGGCGTTGCAGCTGTTGCAGCGCTCACTCGCATCATCGCTTACCCACGGGTTTCCGGAGTTGTCGACACGGGCGATGGCGATCTTGCTATCGATCTACACGACTGCTCAACCCCACACTATCCCAGGTCTCGCGCAGCGGCTGAAAATACCCGTCCCGCTCGTTTCCGACGAACTTAATCTTCTCAATACGTACCGTTTGGTACGAAGCATCGAGGAGGAGCCCGGTAGATCTGGCATGCTAATTCGGCGAACCGTCGAAGGGTCGATTTTCCTACATGCGTTCGCTGACCACGTAATCAACGCTGCCAAAGAGATATAATCAAGAATATCAAATGCCGGATGAAATCACGTTACGGGCACCAGCGCGTCGGTCAATCTTCTCTAAGCGCTTCCAATAATATGGATCTCGATATCATTGGAGTAATGGTCCGTTTGCAGAGTGGCGTGATTTGAGTGGCTACTTGCTATCCCCGACCGCCACAGCTCCCGTGAACGACCAGGCCATGGAGGAAGTACCGCGGGCACCCAATATCGTCTGACATGGGTAGATCGACTGTAGAAAAAGCCAAATAGCGTCGGTGTCCAATGGGCACTCTTCCATTCGAGTAACCGATCACCGGGCGATTGCCAATGGCTTCGAAGTACTCCTGTACCGCCACAAGGGAGTGCGGATTGAGCGTTGCGGAAAGCGTTTTCCCTGTGAGGTCACGACCAAATAGCTTCACGTACATCGTGCCGAAGAGCCGTATTTTGTATTCGTATCCATCACGTTCTGAGATCGCTATGCGCCCGAGCCATTGTCCGAGTTCTTTCGAACGCAACGCTGCCTTTCGAGGAACTGGCTTGCTTCTCCGTGCGCAATACCAAGCTTCCAAGAGTGAATCGAACTGAGGAAGCGACAATCGCCGCTTGATGGGAAAAAACTCTCGAGCATCTAGGACACACGACCGATCAAGCCGGGGCATAGTGACTTCGTGCAGGCCGCTAGCCTCACTCAAATAGACACTCATTGTGAACTCCATGTCGCATTAGATTAATATGAGCGTTATCTGACTATCGTACGGGATGGTCTAACGCCGAACTGAGGGTAGGCATTTAGCCTTCCGGAACCGAAAACATAGATCGAAATCGTTTAGCGGCGCCTTAACGTTGCACCTTAGCTACGATTCATTATCAGGTCGTTGGGGTATATCGACTATTAAAGGTGAATATCGGCGGATAGCACCGGAGCTGATAACGACGTTATGGCGAGAAGAATTTCTGTATCCGGTTTTGAGATTCTTGTTATTCAGTCGTGCCAACTAATTCTAATGAATGACCTTGAGACGACGCCAACAGCGCTGGCGCAGTGCGCATCGCCAACTAGTTGATTTCACGTGGGAATGGAGCCACGGCTTGTTGGTCCAGGTACCTACCATGGCATCCTAGTGTGCTGCGTGCCTGGTACGTCGAGCTGTGCGCGGATTAAGATTTCTGGGTAGGGGCGTGGTCACCGCTCGCAAGTGGGGGACGCCTGCAAGCGATGACCACGGTCGCCGGTCGCGCGGCGATAACGGCTCAATACAACGTACTCGCTACCAGAGTGTTACATTCCCGGAATAGAGTTAGTTTGGTTCGGCGGAAAGCGACATGGGAAGCTTGTGGGAGTGGCTTAATCTTTATGAGAGGAGTGGCCGGCCAAAACTGATCTCTCTCGCGCAAGCCCCTCGAGCAACAAGACTTTTGCAACGGCGCTCTCAGAGCAGTTCAAAAAACGACTGCCATCAGCGGTTTGGAGTTTCTTGATTTCATCTTTTATATACCGTTCTTCGCGACTGAGGTATATCGTTATGGTAAGTGGCAGTGGTAACTCTCCGCTTCTCGCGCCAAATGTTTGCCGTAAGGACAATCTCATTTGAACTTATCTGGCCGTTCGGTTGACAGTATGGAACCTGTAAGGGGTTTTACGTAGTTAGATAGGCCTTTCATTGAACGGCGGATTAGCATAGGTTCATTATGCGGTAAAGAGAGAAGGAGGGTATATAGGTCCGAGACGTGACCTGTGATATCTAACGTTGCTATAATTTCGGTCGCCGAAGTAAACCCCTTGATTGCGGGGCTATCTGGGCACGCTGTTCGACATCAACGGCTCGTTCAGGATGGTGATTCGCTGTTGATTTTGGAGAGTGGCGCAGCGATGGCGAGAGTGATGAGCGTCAAGGCGTCGCGCGAAAGCGTCAAATGGGCTGGTGATTCGCGGCGCCGACACGGGGCGCACAACGAGAGTGAGAAGCAGCGCTTCTGCATAGACAAGTTCGAGAGTCGTTTTTATTGGCAGTCGCTTATGAGTAGCAGTGAATACCTGAACTGGCTCGTGACACTTACACATCGTGTCGTCGAGTACGCATCGAAGGGGGCTATGTGTGTCTTGGCAGCGATGGCGTTTCAGGGGCGTTGGCTGAGGATGGTGCCTGATCAGGCGAACTTCATGCCAGAAATGCGTTTGAGTTTTAAAAGGGGGCGTTTCGTTATGAGGCGAATTCACGCGATGTACGCGCAGTCATACGGCAGCCAGGCGTCAGCCGACAGTTTTGCGCCCGTGTGCGATCACGAGAGCCATTGCTCATTCGTTTCGCCTGCAAGAAGCCGTTTGGTTCTGGAAGGTTCTTATTGTTCGAGATGCAGTAGAGCATTGGCTGTGTGCGGCGATGGGGGTGAAGTTTTTGTCGCATTCAATGGGCGTAAAAAGGCATGGTATCCCCTGCTGGCAGCGTGGCTAGGTGGTTTGATACCGGCCGTCTTGCGAAATGAGGCGACGAGTCTTCTTCAATGCGGAGAGTGCGTTGCTCACCGACTGCTCAGCAGACTTGTCTCCCTTTACGCCGAGTGCTTCAAGCACCTCTCGACGCGTCAGGCCGTCGGTGCTGGCTGAAACCACTTCGAGTATCTTGTCTCTTCGAGAATTGCGCCGTGGCCGTACACGAGACTGAATACTTGAGCAGGGCGACTTACCCTGACGAGCAGCTTCATAGGCGTCAATTGCGGTCATTTCTCTCTCGACCGACTGAATATCTGCCTCCAGCTTTCGTTGGCGTTCGAGCAGTTCATCCTTTTGTGCATGCAGCCGCTTGCGCTCCTTGGCAATGAACGACTCAAAAGTGCCTTGCATGGAAAAGCCTCCCACGTGTTCAACGTCGTTGTTTGGTCGAAAATGCCCATATCCAAATAGGGCCTATTTGGAGCAAGACAAGCCTTGACGTCGGGCGCTTGTCGTGTCGTTCAGCTAGGCGGCGGTGTCTCGCTCCTAGGAGTCCGTCTTTGTTGGTGCAGAGGTTGATGTCTGCAATCGCTTGCGATTGCAAGTTTTCAACGGCGTGCAACATGTTGCGGAAGTGCGTAATACAAATGACGTATTAATGCGCAACAATGAGAATGGACTAAGTATTTTGTGCAACGTTCGACGCGTGATGGCGGCTAGGGTTAAGGTTCGTTATGCTATCGTTCCCAACGCCACATCAACGCAAGAGTAATCTAGACTATCACCACCTTACATGCGTAGCTACCTACGCTCTGTTAACCCGATGCAGGGGTGCTGAGACCGTGAAGAAAGAAGCGGTTCCGACCTTGCTGGTCTGACATTGGTAGATCGATGATACTGAGCTCAAGGAATTCCCGCCCAGGAATAGGTACGCGGCCCGTTGTGTAGCCTATAAATGGACCGTCCAGCAATGTGGCTAGATGCTCATGTGTCAAGCCACCGCAATGTTCTCCTAATGACGCAAGTAAGTGGCACCCGGTAAGGTCTCTACCGAACACGTCAGAGAATTCTGTCCCAAACAGCCGCAAGCGGTAGTCGTCTCCATCACGCTCGCTTATTGCTATGCGCCCCAGCCAACCTTTCAGAAGCTCACACCGTAAAGACGCCTTATGTGGCGTGACACGCCCCTTTCGAGCGCCATACCAAATTGTCAGTAACGTCGAGAACTCTGGTATGGAGACCATTGGTTCAATGGGGAACTGGGCATGCGAATTCTGCAAAGATTCAGCGCGTACACCGGTATAGCGGTCAGCTTCATGGGACCCCGTTATGCTAGGTTTGTTGCCCATATACCGTTTCACTTCACTTACTATTCCTGCCTAAGTAACGCGCGCCGTTGCCGGCATCTTGTCATAATGGTTTATATCACCTTTCGGCCCTCCGGTTACCGTTTCCCTATCGCACTAACGACGGTAAGAACCTGTTGTTAAAGATATGGTGAAGATCGGTGCGAGTGTGATACGGCAAACGCCAGTCCCCCGCGGTCAGAGGCCCACGTCCCGGCCGCTTGCGCGGTAAGGCGCTGATATCTCGTGTTCACGACGCAACAAAATCCGCACCAAGCTCGAAAAGTGACTTCATTTGGGCTTTTGATGTCAGCCCCGTGACGAGCGTGCGGATCTTGCTCGAATGCAGCGCTTTGACCAGCTTCCGAAATTCCTCCGGCCGCGCTTCGATCCTTGGGCCAAGCCGTCGATAATCACACGTCGCGACTTGTATAGGGAGCTCGCACGGATTAACGCCCGCAAGCGAGAGCTCCTGCAATTCGAACATCGCAACCCGACTGTTGCGACGTATTGCGTGAGCAGCCGCCTCAACCCGAGAGGGCAGGCTATCAATAGGTACCGATCGTAGATGGAATGCGAGATGCGCCGTGGCTGCTTCGGTGAGACTTGAACAGAGCTGTAGATACTGGTCCCGGCTCTTCTTTCGATCCAGCGTACTAAAGCTCACGTCTACGATCAGCACGGGCGGTGCGTTAAATTGATTTTCGCACAACCATTCGGCCGTCCGTCCTAACCGAAGTGCATCAATCTCAACATCGAGCTCACTATTGTCCGGTCGGGCCTTGCGAAGCATCAAGATGTCGCTATTGGTCTGCTTGTCGAACAGCGCCATCGCAAACGGTGCCTTGGCGCCTCTTGTCGTTGAAACGGGCCCCGGTACGATCCGAGCAGAATCTACCATCGTGGCAATCGCAGTGCGCTCTTGCTCACGAGCCCGGTGAGCAGCTTCATCGATACGTGACAAGAGCAATCCGACAACATCGCTCTCCTCGGAAATGTCCGTTTCGCTGAGCGGCACGCGATGCACTTCCGATGCGATTCCAAAACTATCTTTTACCGCGGCATCGATGCTGTCGGTCCCGAGCACTTTCTCTCGGATTTCACGGAGGATTGCGTGTGCCTTAATCTGCGCCTCGCGTTCATCGAGTGAACCAAAGCAGATCAAGAACTTCTCAGAATCAACGACTTCAAAAGTATCGCCGCTTGCGAGGCGCTGCTCTATCGTCCTGGCGGAAATGCGAAGCACCTGCTGCGCATGACTATCCCATTGTGCGCCGAGGCTCGACTTAATCTCGTCGAGTCCGAGCAGCTGGACTTTGCCTGCTACGACACTGTCGTCGTTGATTGCGGCAGCCAACTTGGTTTCAAATTTGCTGGGGAGAGGATGGGTATTGACCGGTGGCTCCCCTGCCGCCTGGCGAGATGCCGTCTTTCCGAACTCTTCGGCCAACGGCACCAATCTTCCATTCAGCCGCTTCCCAACTGATTGAGAGATATCGCTCAAACGGACCTCACCCGAGAGAGATGAAGCAGCAGAACTGTTGCCCGGCTTGCTCTCTTGAAGCGACTTGTAGAGCTTCACTAATTCCTCGTCCTTGCGCAAATTGATGCGCCGGACTTGCTCCAATCGAACCTCGATAGTCGCCAGCAATAGATCGAAGTCTATCGGCTTGGTAAGGTAGTCGTCGGCCCCCGCCCTTTTGCCCGCCACGATATGTTCACGGTCGGCGAGCGCGGTAAGAAAGATAAACGGTAACTCGGAATATTCCGGGTGACTCGATCGCAACTCGACCAGCAACTGATCGCCGCTCATATTCGGCATCGTGATGTCGCAGAGTACGAGGTCGGGTTTGTGGTTCAGGATAGCATCGAGGCCAGCCTCACCATCCTCAGCCTCTATCGTGTGGTAGCCTTCGTGCTTTAGCTCATCGACGATTAATTCACGAACGGCACTTTCATCTTCCACACAGAGTATAGTCGCAGCCATTATCTTTTTAACCCCACAAGTGCCCAGTCCCGCGGGGACATTCAGTCTGCTGATACGCGCAGGTAGCCCCCAATGTCAGAGCAACTTTTACGCGAGGGAGTCAACCTATGGGCTCCATCAGGGCCTTAAAGTACATCAATTTTCCAAGGAAAGATTAACACACCCGTTTTTGGTAGGTGTTTTCTGTAAGTAATTCAAACAAATGCCCGCTAAGTCTGATCAATATAGATAGTAACACGCTGATAGCGAGTGTGATTAGTTGAAATTTGGAAGTTATACGTGATGAGTTATGTGGGGTTAGGTGCTTCACCTATTAAAGGTCCATAAATGGAATGTCGCTATTTCTAACAAAGGCACTTTCAGTGTCACGCAGCCAGTTGGAGTTGCGGTTGCGTGTTACCGCGTGTCGAGCAGGCGTATGTCCGCTATTGATCCGGTGCTATTGACCGCACTCTCGTACCAGTTTTCCCGCGGTTAACGGTGCGAATGGGCTGGCTCTGCCGAGCGGTGTCGGTTCTCATCTGCAGCAGATGAGGTGAGCGCTAATGAACGACATATCTGTCTTGGTGGTAACCCCGCGTTCGGAAGGCCACCGACGCGTGGTGCGGTATTTCTCCGACGCCGGTGTGAAGGCGCGGGTGAAGTGTGTGCCGCTGGAGCGCTGCGTTGGGAGCATGTTTCATTCCGAGCGTATGTTTCGGCCCGATGGATACGATGCAGTGGTCATTGACGACGGCATTGCCGAAGGTAACGTCCTGGCCATTTTGGATGCTGTTCGAGATGGTGGTGAAAAGTGTGTCGCAGTCATCGCTGACGCTATCAGCGAAGACTGTCACGATGCCTATGTGAAGAGCGGTGCATATGCCGTTATCGCGGCTCGATACCTTCGGTCGCTCCCGTCGATGATTTCGAGGGAGGTGCTTCGGCGATCTGTTGTATCGAACTGTCGTGAACAGGGAGATCAATGGCGCGCGATCTGCGAGGCCTCGACGCACGCGACAATCATTCATCGTGGATATCAGCCGCTGTTCGTTAGCGACCGCTGGGCCGCTATGCATGGATATAGTCGAGAAGAGGTTCTTGATGTTGGCACCATACAGCCAATGATTCTCGGCGATCACCACGCCTACGTAAGTGCGTGTTGGGGTGAGGCGGTGCATTGGGATGAAGGCCGTGCAAACATCGAGTACCAAGCGATACACCGAAATGGTGAGCGTTTCTGGTGCGAAAGTCGAATGCAGCCCACCGATTGGAATGGGGTATCGGCTATTCAAAGCACGCTGCTTGATATCACGGAGCGTAGGACGGCTTCGGAGAAACTACGCCGAAGTGAGCAGCGTTTTCATGATGTCGCGACGGCTGCGTCGGATTGGATTTGGGAAATCGACGACGAGCTCCATTTTACGTATGTGTCAGATCGCGTGTTTGAACTCACCGGGATCTCACCGTCGCAGATCCTTGGCCGATCGCGACTAGAGATTGGTGTCGAGAGCGCGGATAAGCTGGTGTGGGCACACCATGTTGCTGACTTGCTAGCGAGGCGCCCCTTTCGAGATTTCCGGTACACGTTCGTCGATGAGAGTGGCGCAAATCACTTCTTTTCGGCCAATGGTGTTCCCGTGTTCGACAACGATGGGACATTTCTTGGCTACCGGGGCACTGCAAAAGATCTAACCGCAGAGGTCACTGCGCAATGCGCTCTGCGCGAGAGTGAAGAGCAGTTTCGAAGTGCGTTTGACACGGCTCCCTACGGGATGGTGCTTAGTGGCGTTAATGGAGAAATTCTGCTCGCCAACACTGCGTTTTTGGACATCGTTGGTTGTTCAGCCGATGACCTGAGACGTCTGTCTTTTGGTGACCTGTATCATAGAGAGGATCGTGCGAAGGCCCGAGAGCTCACGGAACAGGCCCTTGCAGGAACGGCAGAGGCATTTCAGTGGGAGGCGCGTCTTTCCTACCGGGATGGCGGAGCTGTAAGCGTATTGCTCAGCTCCGCGCTCGTGCGTGATTCGAATGGCAAACCCCTACGCTTTGTGTCCCAGATCGTCGATTTGAGTGAGCGCAAAAGTCACGAGGAACGACTTCGAGCTTCGCAGAAGATGGAAGCTGTCGGGCAATTGACGAGCGGCATAGCGCATGATTTCAACAATCTCCTAACGGTCATACTCGGCAATGTCCGACTGCTGGAACGTGGACTGGCAACACATGAACGGTATGGCAAAAAGGTGGCCGCGGTGCGCGATGCTGCGAAGCGCGGAGCCGATCTCGTTCATCGCCTTCTCGCGTTTTGTGGTCGTCAGCAACTTGAGCCGGAAATTGTAGAGCCTCAGAGGTTGATTGAGGCCCTCAAGTCCCTGTTATCGCGGACGCTCGGCGAGAGTATCGACGTTAAGACCTCTGTTGGCGATGCCAACGGCGACATCTGTGTAGATCGCACGGGGCTCGAGAGTGCGCTTCTCAATCTTGCCCTCAATGCACGTGATGCAATGCCCGCGGGCGGCGTGTTGTCGATTTCGATCGCGCAGGCTCAGGAACGCGATTTCGAAGCGGCGGGTTTGCCGGCAACGCAGGGCTCTTCTGACTATGTTCTGATTTCTGTAGCTGATACAGGCGCTGGAATACCCGAGGAACACCTTGATCACATCTTTGAACCTTTCTTCACAACGAAAGAAGTCGGTCGGGGCACCGGACTTGGCCTGAGTATGGTGCATGGGTTTGTTGAGCAGTCCGGTGGGTTCATTTGCGTCGAGAGCAATCCAGGCGCCGGGACGACTTTTCGTCTCTTCTTACCTATTACGCACGACATTAGAGAGCAGTGCGTCGGTAGCTCTGAGCACGCCGATAGTCGTCCCGAAGGTCACGAAACGGTGTTAATTGCTGAAGACCAAGACGACGTACGCGCGTTTGCGGCGACGCTCCTTGGTGAACTCGGATATCATGTTCTTCAAGCTAAGGATGGCCGCGATGCGTTGCATATCCTGCAAAAGGAGCAGCCAATTGACCTGCTCTTCAGCGACATTGTCATGCCAGGTGGCATGAATGGATTTGAGTTGGCCCGTTCAGCCAAACACCTGCAACCAGACCTGCGAGTGTTGCTTGGCACTGGGCACGGTGACGACGTTCTGGCGCTCGACAGTACGTCTGACGAACTCGATGCGATACTGCGAAAGCCTTACGACGATCGCGCATTAGCGTGCCGTATTCGCCAGGTGCTTGATGCCTAGCGTCGAATACGTTCGCTGCGCACTACTGCTAATCGTTATCGCACGTTCGAGCACTTGTTTGGCTACATACAGTGTTAGCCGAAAAGACTGATAGTGCTCCGAATGATGGTCAGCGGTCGAATGCCCCTTTTTTTGAGCTAACTGACGAGCGACCTGTGGGTGCAATGGATATCCGGCAAATCAATCGAAAGTTAATCACTTGCTCTCAAGGTATCCACTCCATCATTCCAACCACTCTGTACCATGAGTAAGTTCCAGCAAATCCCCGATGAACTTCACCCCGACCTCGTGGAGTTTCTAGAGTACTGGTGGGCGAAGCGTGCTGGGAACCGAATTCCAACGCGTAACGCGGTTAACCCTGCTGATATCCAACACTTGCTCTCAGGAATTTGCTTGCTCGAGCTCCTCTATCACGATGAGACGTTAGAGCGCGTTCGCTTCAAATTGGCGGGCACCGAGATCTACCGTATGGCTGGTAGAGAGTTGACTGGACACTACGTTGATGACGTTGCTCCAGCCGAATTGTATGGCGAAATCGAAGCCCAGTTTCTATGGATGATTAAAACGATGGAGCCGACGTATCGACGGTTCCGTTGGCCGAACCCGGCTAGATCAGAGTTCGTTTATGAGCGAGTCTTGGCGCCGCTCGGAGAGCCAGATATGAAGCCAAGCCATTTCATCGGTATGCACGTTACCACCTGCCCAGGATACTATCGTGACCCCGGCCTGGAATTTCCGGTTGCATAGACTGACGATAGAGCTTGCTTGATAAGACGCCTTCAAAAGCCGCCCACCTTGGATTTCTGCTTGTTCTGCACCTACGGAGACGGCGTGCATTCGAAGCAAGGAGTAGGGTTAGTGCCCAATGCGATGAGGCTGGCCACGTAGGACGATCATTTGTGTAACGAAATATAAACTAACGCCGGACAGTATATAACCTGTGAGCGTCGATCATCCACCGATGCTAGAGCGCGTGGCTGCCAGAGACTCTTGCCCCCAAGGCATGTTTCCCCCAAGGAACCGGTAGCCACGCCTCACTCGGTTGGGAGTGCCAGCGACATATACTGTCACGACGCATAATATCACCGTTTGCTAACTGGTCCGCGGACGTTGGTGGTGTGTGTCGCAAACAGACACGTTACATCTCCACCTTCGAAATCATGCCCTATGCCCTCCCTGTTCGGCGTAACTAGTAAGGGTCCGCCCTGACACGGGTCATCTCACTGGCGGTTCGCGAGCTTCACGCGATGCGATATGAACGTCGTGATCGTTGAGCGGGACGCCGAAGGCACCATCAAATTCATCGGGATGGTTTGCTTTGATACCCAATTGTAGTGACCTGCTCTTTGTCGGCTCATCACCCGGACAGCGGGTTTGGGCATCTGTTATCCAACCATCCGCGTGGGAGCAGACTTTCCAGCTTTCGGTGTTCCCAGTAGCTACGCACCTCGGCGGCGGCATGACTATCCTGATGTGCTGTACGCCAGGCTGAACACCTAATTCGATGATTACTCAAGATGGTCGATAGGTAATACAGAGAAGCGCAGCTTAGGCACAATAACTGCGTGTGTTAGTCTTTCCTTAAATCTCATCGAGGATATAACGAAGTCGGCAATGTAGTTATAACCTCTTTGGGAACGAGTATGTCACTGCGCCTGAGTCTTTCACAAAAAGCGGTCTTGGCGTTTGCCGCCGTGATGATCGTCCTGTCTGTTCCGCAAGCGCTATGGAGCGCGCGGGAGACACTCAACCACATGGAAGCGTCCTTGCAGGAGCGCGCCGATCGAGTCGCGACGTTGGAAGCGCGAGCTCTGGTCAACTCCGTCTGGAGCATGAACCCGGGAGAGGTTGAACAACTCCTAAGCGGTTTGGCCGAAGACGAGGAATTCGTTTGGGCGCGGGTCGTCGAGGCCAGTGGTGAGGCGATGGCTGAACTTGGTACGCCAGGCGAACCCGGCATGATCGTTACCGCGGCGCAGCCCATTATGCGCGACGGTGAGAAGTTGGCGCTGTTCGAACTGCATCTTTCGCGCGCGGGTGTCGAGCAGGCTGCTAGCGATACCTTGTTCTATGACGTGATTGGCGCACTGATCACCCTCCTCGTGACCATCATCTTGGTGACCTTGATAATGAAGATGGTCCTGCGGCCGGTCACCCGCCTCACGAGCACGATGACAAGGCTCGCTGATGGCGATCGGAGCGTTACGGTCGACTACACAGAAACACAAAGCGAAATCGGTGACATGGCGCGTGCCATTGCGGTGTTTCGCGACAACCTCGGCCAGATGGATCAACTGCGTGAAGAGCGTGAGGAGGCTGAGCGCCGCACTGAGATGGAGCTCAAAGAGACCCGGGACTCACTTGCCAGCGACTTCCAGTCGTCGGTCAAAAGCTTGGTCGGCGACATGATCGAGAAGGTCAAGTCGACGGAGACTCTTGCGGAGGATCTGAAGTCGGGGGTCGATAAAAACGTCTCTAGGAGCAGCCGCGCGGCGACGTCCGCCAACGCAGTCAGCTCGAACTTCCAGACTGTGGCCTCGGCTACCGAGGAGCTCTCGGCATCGATCCGCGAGATCTCCCGACACATCGAGCGAAGCTCTGAGATCACCTGCACTGCCAGAGACCGTGCCGATCAGGCGCAGCGTAACGTTGAGGCATTGCAAACCGACTCAGGCAAGATCGGCGAAGTAATCACCCTGATCACCACGATCGCGCAGCAAACCAACCTCTTGGCACTCAACGCGACAATCGAAGCGGCGCGTGCCGGCGAGGCTGGACGTGGTTTCGCGGTGGTGGCCGGGGAGGTCAAGAACCTCGCGACACAGACACAAAGCGCCACGGAAGAGATTGGCGCACTGGTGAGTGGCATCCAAAGCGCCACCACGGCCACCGTGGACGATGTCGCGCAGATCGTAGAGATCGTCGGTAATCTAAATGAAATCGCCACGACGATTGCTGGCGCGGTTACCGAACAAGACAGTTCGACGAGCGAGATCGCCCGCAGCGTCCGCGAGGTTTCCCAGCATGCGACCCAGATCGCCGATGATCTAGGCGACGTCGAGACGCAAGCGAGCGCGAACGCCGATGACGTCGATCAGATCTCCAAAGGTGTTTCCGCGTTCTCCAACGACTTTTCATCTCTCGATGCAGAAGTCGAACGTTTCCTCAAACAAGTACAGGCTGCATAGCCGGCCTTCACCCCTCGTTCTCGATCTCTGGACTAAAAAGGGAGTTCCTTCAATGCAGATCAAGAGAGCCTTTGCCTTTGCTGTCACAGTGCTGGGGAGCGCCTGGCTCCTGACCGAGCCGGCCAAGGCGGCAGAATACCGCTTTATCGCTGGGCCAGTTGCGCCTTATGCCATCGACGATGGTGGCACCCTCGCTGGCGGCGTCCACGTCGATACGCTGTCAGAGATTGCACGCCGCGTGGGGGCTTCGGCCGAAGTCGAGTTAATGCCCTGGGCGCGTGCCTACAACACCGTTCTGAAGAAAGATAACCACATCATCGCCATGATGATGCGCTCTGCACCTCGCGAGGACCTGTTCACCTGGATCATTCCGGTGCTTCCCGAGCGAATGGTCCTGTGGACCTATGGTGGCACTGCGATTTCGATCGCGGACGCCGGAAACCTTGGACGGATCGGCGTCCAGTTGAACACGCCAATGCAAAACTGGGCCGAGGCGCAAGGTTGGTCGAACATCGAGGTTGTCAACGATGCGAAGACCCTTGCACGTCTGCTCGCCAATGGCCGCGTCGATGCGATGGTAAATCTGGAGTCGCTGGCCCGTTTCTCAATGGTCCAAGAAGGTAAGGATCCAAACAAGCTGGTCGCTGGCGAAGAGATATTCGCGTCCAACGTCTACATCGCGGGTTCGAAAAATCTCAGCGGCCAGGACTTCAGCGCCTGGCAAGCCGCCTTTGCGGATATGCAAACGGACGGCACGTACGCGGAAATTCTTGGCCGCTACGGTCTGACACCGGTGTCGAATTAGCAGTCACCCACAGGGTAGCTAACGCCAAGGGGGCGCGGGTCGATTTTCGATCCGCGCCCCTTTCGATAGAGGGGGCTAGCGTTTGAGAGAATGAGGAAACACGAGAGCAGCGAGATTAAACGGTGCCAAGGGTGAAGCGGGTGTTTCTGATAATAAATTAGCAATCTCTGAAAAATATATTTCTGTATACGTTCTAGGTTCTGTTGGTTCGTGAGTGCGTGGTCACCGGAAGCTTAACTCCCTCCTCAAGAAGACGGTGGCCACGCCTCACCCAGCGGAAATCGGTATATTCATTTTCTATTATCGAAAATGCTTACCGTCGTTCACTGAACGCGCTGTTCAAGTCGGCGGTATAGGTCGCAAACGCGTACGCCACGTCACGATCTTCGAAATAGTACCGCATGCGCCTTTGGCCCGCCGTTTGGTGTGTATGGCTTTCCCAATTCCCCTGGCCGCGATGTTCCTCGCACCATCTGATAACGTCGGTGATGCGCGTTCCAAAGCCCTGATGTGGCACATCGACATCGACGCGGTAGCGGTACATCCGTTCCGCATCGTGTTGCTGTCGTGATGCAAGACCTCGCATGTCGCTCCGTGCGGTATCTACGAACCGCGCTCTTGTTCGATCCGAACGAGCTTCCGTTTCAGCGTCTCTTCTGTCCTCTTGTCGCGACGTTCGAACATGACGGCGACGCCAAGCTCGGGGGAGGCGTAGTAGGTGCGGGTGCGGTTCGGCTCCTCGCAGACAACCTTGAACGTGTCGTAGGTGCCGATGGGCGCGGTGGCGCGCGCCGTACCCTCGACAGTGGAGGTGCGCTCGCCGTCCCAGGTGTCGCCGTTGTCGTTCCGGCCGGAGAAGCTGCATCGCCACGACTGCCCGACGGTGAGGGGCCACGGTGCGCCCGATGCAAGCCGAACCTGCTGCGTACCTCTACTGCCCTCGCAGTTCTCGAATACAGTCACTGGCGCAAAGCCGCTCGTCGGTAGTGCAAACGCGCAGCCGTCGTTTGACTGATAGGTTATGGCCGCGGTGCTGGTTGCGATGACCTCAAGGCGAACTTCCTTCTGGCCGTCCTCAAGTGAGACATAGGCCGTGCCGACGGCAAGCTCTGCGGGTTTCGCCATCGGCTTCAGAGAAACAACCGGTACTGCGGTTTTGGTCGTCTGCGTGTTGCAGCCGACAAGAAGCGTTGCCGCCGCACAGAACGGAAAGAGCAGCGTTCGGTATCGCATCGTGTCATCCCGTCAATCGATCTTCTGGTCGGCCAGAAAGAGCGACTTGCTCAAGGTCGCAAAGAAGCACACCAACATCTATGCGACCGTGCATCTGACTGCCGAAGGCGACGTAGAACCTTACCTGCCGCGCACCTATCACTTCGCCTATCGGCGCTTGGGCGCGGCGGATCAGATGTGGAGGCCATATGGATCCGTCGTCGGATACGACGGAGAGAGCCACCTGATTTCAGAAAGCGGCGACCATCAAGCGGCTTCATACGATTGCAGCCCGTAGAAGGTCTTCGTGGAGACGTACTTTGGGCCAGGCGCAAGCGGAGTTCCGGGTGGCTTCGCTATATGGCTTTTCGGTTCGTATGGCGCCAACGTCAGGAGCAAATGCAGCTGTTCGGTTTCATGGCTGAGCGCCAAGCACATCGGTTTCGAGTGGAAAAAGCTGCGGTCACGCCGCTCGAATGCTCTCTAGGAACCGTGAGACTTCCTGTGTCAGCGATTTGGACTGTGTGGCCAAGCTCTCAGCAAAACCGACTACGTCCGTCGCCGCCGCTCCGGTCTGATCGAGATCGCTCGCAACCTCTGAAATGTTGCTGCTGACTTCCTGCGAGCCGTTGGCCGCTCCTTTGACGTTGCGTGAGATCTCACCGGTGGCCGCCTGCTGTTCTTCGATTGCCGCGGCGATCGCGGTGGAAACCTCGTTCATTTTCTCGATCGTACCGGCGATGCTTTGGATCGCCACCACGGAGCGCTCGGTCTGATTCTGAATAGTCGAGACCTGACCGGCAATCTCCTCTGTCGCCTTGGCTGACTGTGATGCTAGAGATTTCACCTCTGACGCCACGACTGCGAAGCCCTTTCCGGCATCACCGGCGCGGGCCGCTTCGATCGTCGCATTGAGTGCCAAAAGATTGGTTTGCTGGGCGATCTCGTTGATGAGGTCCACGACCTGTCCGATGCGCTCCGAAGCGGCGCTCAGGCCTTCAACCTCGGTGCGAATTCGACGCGCCTCGGAAACCGCTGTATTTGATGCATCGGCTGCATGGGTCACTTGACTGGCAATTTCATGAATCGATGAGGAGAGCTCCTCCGCCGACCGAGCGGCCGATTGAACCCCATCGGAGGCCAGCTCCGAGGCGGAGGCAACTGCACTGGTCCGCTGACCGGCGCCTTCGGCTCGGGTCTTCATGCTACGCGCCGTTTCCTGCATGCTGGAGGCTTGCGATGCGACCTCATTGACGATGCCCATAACCGACATCTCGAAGGTCTCAGCTACCTGCGCCATTTCGGCAGCCCGCTGAGCGGCAACCTGCTGTTCCGACTCGCGTCGCTCCTGCTCTAAGCGTTCTTTCTGCAGCGCGTTGTCCTTGAAAACCTGGAGCGCGCCAGCCATCTGGCCCAGTTCGTCGGCCGTTGCTTGCGGGACCTCGACTTGGTTATCGCCCTCGGACAACCGGCGTGTTGCTTCGTTGAGAGACGTTAGCCGGCGCAGCACATTGCGTTGCACGTAGAGGTAGACGATTGCGCCGGAAACCAACAATGCCAATACCGCCAGCCCGATCATGATCTTCTGTGCAAAGGCGGAGGTGCCTGACATATCGTCCCGCGCGATCTCGATCTCATTGCCATAGGTTTCAGCGACCTCGGAGGCGACGATCTGCAAATTATGCGAGATGTCTGAAACCTGTGATGTTAACGTCGCAAGCTCCTGGCGGTTTTCGATCACGGCAACGGAAAGCCGGTAGAGGCCCGTCGCGTTCTCGCGGTCCAAGCCTGTCTCGAGCGTGGAAAGGAGTCCCTGAGCCTGTTTCTGGCGATGCGGATCCGATATCGCCTCGACGTTTCGCTTCAACTCTTTGAGAGTCCCCTCGATCTCCGTTTGGATAGCTTCGATGTCATCGGTGCCAGTCCCGGACATCAAGAGGATGACCTCGCGTGGTAACAAGAGGCTGTTCACCTTCAAGTTCGACATCTGTTCGGAATAGAACAGGTCCACGTCAAGAATATTGTCGAGCGTATCGAAGGCGCTATCGATCTTGTCTGGATCTTCGATCAGATCGTAGAGCGTCGACACATTGTTGCTGACGCCGATCTTGGCATTGGAGACGAGCGCCTCGGTGACCTCGGTCAACAATTTCAGTTGTCCAGTGGCTGCCTCGAACAAGGCTTGGCGCTGGTCGTGTAGTTCGACTCGTCTAACTGTCGCCTGGCTGTAAACTCCCAGCGACCCCGTGAGTTCGGATACCGTCGCCTCAACGCCCGACAGCGAGTTTCCGTCATCGCTCAGTGTCTTCAGCGTGCCGAGTTGGGTGTTTACCTTGGATATCGAGTCCTGCAGTTTCGTTTGGACGGTAGAAATCGCCTCAAGATCAATAGCGTGATCAAACGACGACTGTATTCCGGCAAGTTCCGTCGAATCTGCAAAGAGCGCTCTAGCTGCAAACGCCGCCGGCATTGCCTTGCTTGCAACATAGTCCTGACGCTCGGAAATCGAGGCCAAGACGACTAACGCCGTGACCGCTGCGACAACGACAAGTCCCGAGATAGAGGCAAAGGCCAGCAGCAGCCCACCACGAATGCTCGATATCTTCATCACTTCATCCTCAACGAAGCTTTCGGACGACGCGTAACGCTGTCCCGCATCGTCCGAAGTTAAGCGTCACCAGGCTCTGCCTTACTGCACCGAGAAGATCGGCGTGAAGTCGGACGGAGCGAGAGATTCGTTGATTGGAAAGTCCTTCACGTTGGAGGCGTCGACATTGAAGATCACTGGCCCAACGTGGTTTGCGACGACCCGGCCTTCCAGGTAGCGAACCGCCTGATCGACCGAAAGAACGCCCTGGAGCGCCGCACTATCCGTCGGCGCACTGGCGATCAGGCCGCGGCGAACGCCACGATACATGGCCGGTGTGAAGTAGTCGGCAATCAACTTCACCTGGTCCTTCAGCTTGCGCTTGCGAACCACGCTCATGGCCGCTTCGATGGCGACGGCATTGCCGGCGATGTAATCCAAGTCCGGGAACTCATCCAATGCATCCTCGACGAGGGACTGTTGGATGTCCTTGCCCGTGTCACCGTACTTCACGGTGACGATTTCCACGGCGGTGCCGTCCACCATCTCGCGGAAGCCCTCGTCGGTGAACTTCACCCAGCCGGCGGTTTCCGGGCCGGGAATCCATGCGACTTTGACCGGGTCCGAACCGGCCGGATGGTTATCCCGAAGATACCGGCCAGCAGACCGCCCCATGTCGATCCAATCGACGGCGGCCATGCCGGAGATGCCATCCGACATGATCTGGTTCACGGTAGCGAACACCGGAATGGTCTTGGAGACTTCTCTGACCGTTGGCGTCATCTTGTCGTAGGACACCGTTCCCAGAAGGATGGCGTCGTAGTCGCCGGCCGCGCAGTCCTGCACCTGCTTAATCTGCTGATCTAGGTTCGGATAGCCGCCCGACTCAAAGACATCGACTGCCACGCCGATCCTGCGAGCATGATCGACCACGCCGAAGTTGGTCGCGACCCAATAGGGGTCCTTCAGGTGCGGAAAGACGACGCAGAGTTTCCATTTCTTCGAGGCTTTGTCGATCGACGTGTAGGTGGTCCGCGACGGTGCGGCTTCGAATTCATAGGGAGGCGTCCAGACGTCGACTTCCCAGGTCCCGGATCCAACGGCCGTGCCGGACGTCGCCAGCAGGACCAAAGAAGCGAGAGCGATAGATTTGCGCATAGCAGTTACCCTCTTGATAATAGACAAACCCGACTTAGGTGCGGCATACCAAGGTCTTTGGTATGCCCCTTTTTGGTTCTACAGCTCGCCCGACATTGAGTTAGCGGCGCTAGAATGAATGCTAATCAAATGCCCGGACAGGTAAGTCTATTTCATGAGAGTTCTAAACATTAGGTGAATACCATCCTGCCAATGCGGTAATTACCCTCGATATAACGCCGGTAGCTGACCGTGATGCAGATGAAGCGCCTAACGCAATCGATTGACTGTCAACAGAAGATAGCAGGGTCTTTAACCGGGCCGTCGTATGAGGGGCTTGGTAATTCCAAGAAGTCACCTAAATGGGCGTCCTCTAGTGAAGCGGTCGTTGGCGATGGGCGTTTCGGCGGCGGACTTGACACAAGGCTCGGCGCTTGTTTCAGACTGACAAGGCATCAGTTCACGGTACGTTCAATTGGTGCTTCAGCCAAAAAAGTCTGATGCAGACAAAACAATGATGGGGCCATCGAGGAGGTCCGGCATGGGCTGGAAAGCTATCGTTGGCCCTGCTCGTGTTTGGCTCGCCGTGTTTCTCGATTTGCAGTTCTTCTAGGGAATACTCTTTCTGATCTGGACGTCGTCGGCGCTCCAGATCGGTCGCGCCGACATTATCGAACCAATAGGTTGTCGGAGCCGAGTCATCATTTTCTGGATGATTGTTGAAACTTGGCTGTTCCTGGGCATCTAGCTCGTCGTGATGCCGCTTCTCAATGTCATCGAGGGGCGCAAATTGCGCAATTTTTGAGCCAAATTTATACTATTCTGACGACCCAATTTGCGGTCAAATGAACCCGAACCGCGTGTAGCAGCGTTCGACCTCAATTCGATATGCCTGACTACATAGGGCACAGGTTGGTCGCAAAAGCACGCAACCAACATCAACACCCGCCCAAATAGATCGCTTCAGTCCATCCAGCTCGAAACTTCTGTTTTGGCTGGTATTGCCTATGAATTGAACAGCAGAACAAAAGATACCGGACTATAAATGATAGTCATCAGAATAGATAATTGGGCGCACTGTATATTCGTTACAATGTACTTTTTGATTTCATAAACACATGCAAAGAACTGTCGTGCATTTTTCTGTTTTGAGATGAATTATTACATCACTTGAAGAAGAAAGATCTTGGGCAGGTGCATTCGCAAGCCAATAAATGAATTGCGTTGATCTCCAAGTCTTTACATAAGACTACAGAGAGATGCCAATATCAAAATCTAATGGCTATCAAAATTAGAATTCATTGATAATATTAGGTAGTTCATCCATGCTTCTACAAATCACATCTGGCTGCGAGGCAACAACGTTCTCAATATACCAGGGGAATTCCGCATGTGACGCACCAACAAAGCCGATGACGGGCATATTCGCCGCCTTTGCTGCGGCTATTCCGCGTGGTGAATCTTCAACTACAATGCAATCTCTGGGCAAGAATCCGAGTGCTTTGCTGGCATAAAGGAACAAGTCCGGGGCCGGCTTTCCATGCTTAACTTGTTCAGCGCTAAAAAGGTTCGGCTCAAAATAGTCCAAGACGCCCGCAATATGCAGACACTTTCTAATCCGCGTTGTGCGACTGGAAGAGGCAACGCATCGACGTTGCGAGATTTTGGTGAGCGCCAATTGGACACCTTTAACTGGTTTCAACTCTGTTTCAAATCGCTGCAATACTCGGTTTGTTAACTCCTCCAAGAACTCTTCCGGCACCCGTATGTCAGTAGTTTGCCTCAATTCGTGCAGCATGTCGGCAGAACTTAATCCAGTATATTTGAAAATAACTTCATCAGTACAAATTTCTATGTTCAAATCCTGCAAATATTCGGTGACAACACTCGCATTGTGGATTTCGCTGTCCACAAGTACGCCATCCATATCGAAAATGACAAGTTTCACTTTATCTTACCGCACTGGATGAACAATCATGTTTCCTTATATACGCTGATACTAGTTCGCATGTCTGATTTACACCTCGAAAGACCGCAGTCTGTCCCTCCTAGCCTTTGTTGGTCTAGACCGAACACTGACGAATGACAAGATGGGGAACCGTCTGATTGTGCGCTGCAACTTCACAGCTCCTTCCACACCGTCATAAGAATGCTCCACGTTTATGGGTAGGTCTACCAATCTGCGTGATCCGAGGAGTTGTCCATCTGTGCTGATAGCCGGAGCGTATTTGTTACCAGACAAACTACCAGAGGCGTTAGAGATGAGCACGTCCCACGGGAATGCTCAGACAACGCCGCTCAGTCTAGTAGGGATGGTGCGACGGACCCTCGAAGGCGCCATGCCCGTCGCACACGTTGCCATTGGCCTATCGGGCAAGGAGTGTTGGGCACATAAATGGCTGGCCTGATTCAAAGCGGAAAGAGTCGTGCGCCTTGATAACCGATCATCCCGGCCAACCGGACGGCGGAGCCTTAAACCTTTCTGATCGAACGGCTATGCTAGGAGCAAAACCCAAGCGGCGAGGAGATCGTCGGCATGCTGCATCTCACCCGTTGGTTTGTATCCGTTTGGCTCTAAACGGCTCGGGCTCGGGTGTCTCGACGGGCTTGATCCGAAGTCGCCAGTATGACGCTACTAGCGTCAACGCTTCGGTGACTTCCTCGATTTCGATATCAATAAAGCTTACGCGTTTCACGCGAAATCGCCGCCGTGCCGCCGACATCCGGCGAAGCGCCAGCCAAGGCGTCGGTTACGACTATCGGCATGCTCCCATTTACGATGCCATCCAGCTCGCCTATGTTGGGCTGCGCATGATCAAACAACTTGATTGACCAGCGACTTCCTGACCTTGGCCCCCGCTGATTTCGTGATCGCGGCGTCTCGGTCGAGTGAGCCATGACCGACAAGGGGGCGGCCTACATCGCCCTCATGTTCCGCGAGGTTCTGCGCATGGTGTGATCTGCCATATTCTCACCCGGCCCTACATGCCGGAAATCAACGGCAAGGCGGAACGCTTCGTCGGTGCCCTGCTGCGCGACATTCCCTACCCGCCATCCTGACCTTTCCCCAAGATCAGGGCCATGTTCTCTGAGAGTGTTCTTTGTCGATCATAGGGCGAAAGGGCAGCTGAGCGAAGCCCTGGCGTAGCTCAAGCGAGGCTGCCCATGTTTGCAGGTAGGCCGCTGGCGTCTGGTAACCGAGGACCGAATGCGTTCTGCAGTTGTTGTAGTACACGCGCTAGACCTCGATCACCGCCCTGGCATGCGCCAGGCTGGTTAGCCATTCCTCGTTCCGGCATTCATTTCGGAACCTCCCGTTGAACACTTTCCACATCGGCGCCCTGTATCGGATTGCCGGGCTTGATGAAGCGCAGCGCCATGCTGGTCGCCTGGCCCCACTCGAACGTCGCCCGCGAGGTCGGCCCCGGACCGTTGTCCATGACCAGGCACTCCGACAGGCCGCGGTGTCCGGTCAGGTCATCGAGGAAACGGGCTAGTCGTTCACCGGAGTTCGACAGGTCGGCGACTTGGCCGGGGCATTCCCAGCTGTGGTCGTCGACGATGTTGAGGATGCGGAAGCGCCGGCCTGAAGCCAACTGATCGGACACGAGGTCGGGCAACCATCGCTGCAGCGGCCCTGTCGACGCCGCCAGCGGCACGCGGTCACGACGCGGCAGCTAGTGTTGCTTGCGCCGGCGCACCTACTGGCCTTCTTCGCGACAGACTTGGTAGGTACGCTTGGCGTTCACCACCAGGCTCCCGGACGTCATCAGCGCGTGTAGACGCAGGTAGCCATAGCGTCGGTAGTGCGCCGCCAACTCCCGCAGGCGGGCGCGCAACGCCTCGTCCCGCGCAATACTGTGCCACTGAACGCGCAGACCGACCAGCCGGTAGGCCCGGCGCTGTCTGTACGCATGCCGCTGCATGATATAGCCCACGGCCTCACGCCGCGCCGCGGGCTTCACCAGTTTCTTGACAACAGGTCCTTCAGCGCCGCGTTATCCAGGTGCGCCTCGGCAAGCAACCGCTTCAACCTGGCGTTCTCCACTCCCAAGTCGCACAGCCAACGCGTACCCGCGACCTTCATGCCGCCGTACCTCAACTTCTAGCGGTAGAAGGTTTGCTCGGAGATGCCGTGGCGCCGGCAGAAATCAGGTACCGTCCCGGCGGCCCTATGCTCCCTCAGCACGCCGATGTTCTGGCCGTCCGTGAAACGATTGCGCTTCGTATTGAGCGCTCCTTCCCAAAGTCTGTTCGGGAAAACTCTCATCCGCAACGGCCCGGATCATGGGGAGAAGGTCGATACGACTGGTCCGGCGCCGACCTGCCAGATAGCTCGCCTGTTACAACAACCAGCGACCACACGTTAGGTACGGCGGATACCCGTTAAGGCTCTACACTGCACAACCTGATCAGAAATCACAGCTAGCTGTCGAACTCCCCTTGCTCAAACGACTGAGATACCGACCCTCCAAATCAACAGCCGGACCCGGCATAGGGGACAATCTGCCTTGCGGCGTCCACCATTACGCGATATACTCAGCTTTACATGTCCACTTCCGTGAACATTGTTACTATCTTCTAGAGTTCGCTGTCTTGTAGCAAACAAGCGTACTGTCGATTTGCCCTAACTGCGAGACTGCCGTGTATATCCTTTGCCTTTCACGTGGCCTAGATGCCATTAAAAACTGGAAAAAAGAAGCTCGTTCGGACGCGCCAATAGCGTTTATCCCAAATGCTGGTGATACGTACGCGGATCCATATTTTGTGCATGAGTCGGAACAAAGGCTGCAGCTTCTTGGCCTGCAGACAAGGACGATTGATCTTCGTAAAGTAAATTCATCATCGGAATTTGAAGAGCAAATGTCAGATTGCTCAGGAATATTTGTGGCGGGTGGTAACAGCTATAATCTATTAAATGAACTTTATAGAAGTGGCTCTTTTTCTCCGCTAAAAAGACTAGTATCCGAAGGTTTTCCTTATTTTGGCGAGAGTGCTGGTGCAGTTATCCTGTATCGATCTATAGAACCCGTTGCAATGATCGATGACCCTCAAGATGTTCCGAATATAATTAGCACGGATGCATTTGATTTAGTTGACTTTATTACTTTACCGCACATAGATCGAGAAAAATACTCCGACTTATTCGAAAGCTTCTACGAAAAATTCTCGCCAGCACACAAAATTGTCAGAATCCGAGATGACCAAGCTATCATCACGGAAGATGGCTCCAATTTTCGTATTATCCCATCGCCGATCAGAGCTCTTGGATAGTTATGCAAATGCTCCAGAGGTTTGGAGCGCAGTTAGCGCGAAGCTGACTGCAAAAAAAGACTTGGTTGTGGCAGTCGACGGGCCAGACTGTTCTGGCAAAACAACCCTTGCCACAACTCTGAAAGAAACTGCGCAGATACACGGTTTTGAATGCACAGTATGTCATTTGGACGACACCTTCGAACGTATCGTTCGTCGACCTAGGCGGAATCCAGATGCCGTTTCCGAATTTGTTCTTGAATTCTTCTCATATGAACGAATAAGCGAGATTATTGGAGAAACGTCGGGACTGCGAATATTTGAAGGAATGTTTCTTCTTCGCCCTAATTTGTTGCCGATGTTCGACTTTAAGATACGTCTAGAATTAGACGAGCAGTCAGTCTTTGATCGTGCCATCACGAGGGACAGGGCGGATTTTGAGAATTGGGGTGATCTCGCCCTTCACTACATAGGCCAGACGCTACCAGCGCAACGGCTCTATCGATGGTTCTGTCAGCCAAGTTCAGTCGCAGATCTCACGATATTTCTGTCCGACAATCAAAATAACCGTGATGTCGTATTTTGACGCTGATAGCGTTTTTAATGTACCGCTAGAAACCAAAGAGTTAGTAGGTCGTGATAACGACGCGAAAAATTTAAAAAGGATTCTTAAGAGCGTTTCGCGACCAACTTTTCAGATTACTGGAGATCACGGTGTCGGGAAAAGCGCTCTGATCCGAAGAGTAGCACACGAGATCAAGACACGGGCGCCAACTATTAGCATCGTGTACGTAGATTGCAGGCCAGTATTGAGAGCTGGTGTTGAAAGCGTCAAGTCGCGCGAAGGGTTGGTTAGAGATCTAGCGGCGGTCAGTGGTGGTCTTAAAGGTTTTGATGAATGGGGGCGGGAGCCGGCTTTGCTTCGACGATTCCACAATGGAAGATGGATTGTAATCCTCGATAGCTTCGAAAGCGCGGTTGGTTCGGACGCCGAAGAATTTGCACGTATGATTGGCTTAAGAGGTCAAACCACGCTCGTCCTAGTGACAACTCGCAAGGTTGACTGGGCAATGGAAAGCCATGAGCTTTTGCCGCTCCCAGACGAATACATCCAGGTGCTTATCGAAAGAGGTGTGGGTGCGCATGCTGTACCAGTATCGGATATTGAAGCGCTGACCGCCGCAGCAAGAGGGTTTCCTGAACTAGCGCTTCGTGGAGCACAACTCTACAGTACAGGGCTCGGAGTTCAGGAGGTCTCTGCAGTTTTGCGAAGAGATTTGGTGGGCTACTACGAGTATGAACTCGGCGAAATCACGGAAAGCGATCTATTGACCCGAGTAGTGAGTCTAGCAGCTCTTGTTGCTGTTCCAATGCGGGCAGACCGAATAGCAGAGATCCTCCACGAAAACGCTGAAGACATTGCTCAAAGTGTGTTGCAACTTAGGGACTATGGGCTTTTCGAGTTCGTACAAGATTGCTACCGACCGAAAGACTTATTGCTGTCTGCAATCGAGATTGATCAAATCGATATCAGCGTAATCGAAATTTGGTTCGACTGGATTAACACACATCTACCATCAGAGAGTACCATTTCGTGGTCATTAGACCACGTACAAAGATGCAACGAGATCTCAGATTTCTTTAGGGCGTTTCTGCGAATAGACGCGCTGCTAAGCGATTTGTCCCATCCCGAACTCCAAAGAAAATATGCGTTGATTGCATCTTCCTTATCCGGATGGCTGTATAGTCAGGGATATTGGCTCGAACTTGATCTACTATCGGACAACATTAAGAATACTCTTTGGCAGTTAGGTCGAGCACGGCCAATAATATGTCTATATCTAATATGGCAACTCAAAGCCTTATTGAAACGTGAGCAATTTGGTCAAGCTAGTAGTGCCGTCGAGGAAATTTTGCAACGCACGGAGGATTTGGATCAGGATGAGCAGCAACTTCTATCACTAGCAACACATGTATGTATTTTGCAGCTTCGTCATTCATCGTCGCAGTCAAATTCAAACTCGCACAACACGTTAACGGCGGCCGGATTACTTCTCCCCTCTACAGAGGAAGTGATTCGCAGCGAGTTTGCATTGATGGAATTAAGGGAGGAAGAACTTGTATGTATGTCCAGAAACCGGAGAGGAGTTATCGCGCTGGAGGAGTCGAAGTTTGCACTGGCGGAAAAGTTGTTTCTGTCAGTCATTTGCTTATCGAAGCAGTCGAACGCATCTTGGGCGACCGAAATTAAAGCTATAGCACAAGGGAATCTTGGCATACTGTATAATAAACAAAGAAATTGGAGTGAGGCTTTGTCCGTTTTGGAGCCTGCACTAAATGGAACAGTTCAAGAAACGGAAAGGCTGATCATTCTCGCTGAAATGACGCAAGCCAACTATTTTTTGAAGAAACACTGGACTGCTTGGCAGACATGGCGGCGTGCAATAACTCTTGCCGACAGACTTGGATTGCAAAGACCTACGCTGGAATCGGAGCCGGGTTGGAAGTATCCCATGGCACCTCTTTGCAACTTACTGTTGGGTGCACGTGTGTGAGCCACATTGCAACGAAGTCGCTGCTAGGCGTCGTTCGACAACGAGATGGTGCCCGAATTCTGACCGATAGCGGCTGGTACGTTGATGCGTCTGGCGGTCAACATGCGTTGCTTTTTTCACATTTGCACAAGAATGTACTTCGAGACGTTAAGTACTTTGATGACGACCTAGCTGGCGTGAATAGGTACACGGAGTCGCGTCGTGCACGTGAATTGGCTGACTGGGTGGAAACTTATGACGATAACCCCGGTCTCGACACCTTCTTCGTATCCGGTGGAACCGAGGCGTTCGAAATCGCTGTTTCTATTTCTCAACACGTGTCCAAATGTGTATTTGGGCGAGATGGCGGAGTTATCATTGGACTCCGTGAGAGTTATCATGGCTATTCTATTGCTGCACTCAATGCCGGGGATCATCCAGTACACAAGAAACGCATCCAAGGGGCGCTCGACTTTGGTTGGCCAATACTTGATAGATTCTCGATGACTTCAGCTGAGGAAGTCACAAAATCTATTTTGAGGACTGTGGAAAGATATAATGCGCATAGCCTCATTCTTGAGCCCGTGGGCGGAACGACGTGTGGGGCACACGTCCTACCAAAAGATGTTTTATTAGCCATTCGTGATGCATGTCGCAAATGTGGCGTCACATATATCGCCGATGAGGTGATTACCGGGTTTGGCAGAACTGGTCGGCCGTTTTGTCTTTCCGGGAATGATTTTGACATTAGAATCAGTGGAAAACTTCTCGGTGGTGGTATCGTTCCGATTTGCGCGGTAAGCCTTTCACCAACCTTTGCTGAACTTCTTAGCAGATGCTCCACACCTCCCCAGGTACGCTTAACGTACTCAGGCAATGCGTTAGCCGCCAACGTTGCATTGAATTTGCAACGAGTGAGAGAACGGTCAGATCCGTTATCTGTACGGGAAAAGGGTGATTACCTGAGGACGGTGTTGCTGGATCAACTCAGCAGTTACGGTTTTTCGGTTCGAGGAGAGGGAATGCTCCTGGCAGTCGCTCGAAGTTCGGACGAGCCGCTAGTAGCATTGCAACACGTCATGTCGCTGGGCCTGAGAATGGGAGTGCTTCTCATGGGAGGAGCCTCAGTTGATCGTAAATCCATTCATATAATGATCACGCCGGCACTTGATTCTACATACTCCGATCTCAACACTACTGCCGACGCTGTCATAAATGTTCTAAAGCGGGCGATTAATGCATAACGACCCGCTTCGTGAACAGCTTAAGCAGTTACGCGAGGACGGTTACTGTGTACTTCGTAGAGCAGCGAGTGCCGATTTTGTTCAACCTGTCCTTGAGCAGATAGAAAAGAGAAAGGAGGCGTTGATCCGCGCCAAAGTCGCAAGAATGGACTTGGTCCTGGCGTCTGGCTTCTTTCCTATTTGGAATGCGTCTCCTTTGTGGCGCACACGAGAGCTTTATAAACTTCGCCGACCTTTTGAAGTCGCATATGGAAAATCTGATTTATGGGTTTCGTTGGACCGTTGTGGCTATAAACGACCGGGGATAGAGGAAGGCAAATGGTTGCCAATTCACTGGGATGACGACCCGTCCAGGCATGACTTTTCCCCTATACAAGGAGTGCTTGCGCTGACGCGTTCGTACGCCGGAGAAGGTGAGTTTTTCTGTATACCAGAAGCATACCGATTGTACCGTGATGCTGGCAAAGATAAAGCCATCCCAGCTTTGAATGAAGACCGGCGTAATCGCGTGATGGTCGAGATGGATGCAGGTGACTTTCTTCTTTTCGATTACCGATTAGCTCATGGTACGGCGCGAAACAACGGTAAGTCGATCCGTGCCGTGCAGTATATTTGCTACGTACCGAAAGGATCTCAGCGCGAAAGATCTCGGCGCGAAAGATGCTGGAAATTCGGTGCCTGGCGGGGTCGACACTACTTTCCCGCTTATAGCGTGCCTGACGAACAGAGTCCGCTGCTATCTGACGTCGGACGCCGGCTATTGGTCGGGAGCAACGTCGGGTAATGCAATGATTCGGAGGGTATGGGTATTTGCGATTGAAAGTGTGGGCTGGCTTGAGTTGCTCCTCGCAACAACTATAGCCGCCATATTTGTGTACATTGGACAGAAGTTCAAATTCCAAATCTCAAATGGAGATGCACTCTATTCGGCAATGCTATCATCTTCCATTGGACTCATGGCGGTATCAGCAATAGTAGTAACGCTACTTAGCGCCCTCTCTCCAAATTCTATTCGCCTTAAGCGTTCGATATATACCGTGTCAACGTTGAGTTTTGTACCCATCGCCGGGTTGTTTTTGGGCGCCCTCGTCGCATTGCTCCTGTTGGCGACTGCTCAAGTGATGCCCTGTATTGGCCGACAGATTTGTTCAGGTGTCTGGCTCGGCATCACCTGCGCTTCCGTAGTACGAAGTGTGGGGCTCGGCCGAAACATTCTGGCGTTGAATTTGGAGTCGCGGACGATGTCAGATCGTGGCGATCTTTCGAACCATAGTATGGAATGAAACAGGGCACGAACTCTGATGTTGCTAGGAGCATTAACAGATTCGTTGCGGAAACTGAAGGAGTCGCTCGACTTCCCACATCTGAATGCGGACAACATCGATTATCTGTTCCCGCAAGAACCTTGGCTAATCCAGGTGGACGGAGGTTTTTTTTGCGTCCTAAGGAGACCTAACTTCCAAATGCGGGGAGATAGTCTCGCTTATGACGGATGCAGTATTCTGCAAAGACTAGAGCACAATGGAGTTATTCTTGTCGGCCCGTATGTTGCGGGTCGGAACAACTTCCAGGTCGGAGGCGCATTCCAGACGCTCAAACTTAGTGGGGGATCGGTTTGCTCTACCTACCTCGATTGCGCATCTATGACTGTTCAGAAAGAGGTAAGGCATTCAGAATTAGACGCAGTGGACAGCTTCGTTCGCCACTATGGCGAATTTGAATTCATGGGAAACCCTTCAATATCCGCGCGCAGTTTGTTTCCAAAGTCGCGCCGAGTAGAAATTCCTGGCGATCAGTTTTCGTCCAGATTGGAGACTGAGTTCATTTGGGGATACACACTGGGTGAGCGAGTAGTTCGCGGCGAAATATCGGGCGCCACTTTATGCACAATCGTGCAAGACCTTATTGCTCAATTGGAGCAATCGTTATGGCGATCAGGGCCTGAGCGGCTTCAAAGAAGTTATTTCGAAGTTGTTTCCCGCCGATTTTGGAGACTGCTCACTAATCCCATTTTTGCAGAACTGTGGAATAACGGAGCGATCATAAATGGTGAATGCTTTCCCGGTATTGCCCATTTGTTGTCGGCGGCCCAACAGCGGTGGCCAGTATTGGCGTCGCTTAGCGGGCATGGCGCTCATGGCGATCTCATTTTGGAAGATATTGTTATATCCTTAACCGACGAGAGAAAATGGAATGTAAAGCTTGTCGATCCAAATCCGCAAAACGTAAGTTGGTTCATAGATTTTTCTAAGCTTATGATGAGCGCAATGCTTCGCTATGAGTTGATTTATTGTGATCTCTATGATTGTTGTTTGTCGGCGGATTGCCACCCACTGGAGGTGATTTATGAATTTGACGAAGCCACCAATGCAGACTGTTTAAAAGAACTTGAAGATTACCTTATTCGGACGGTAGGCTTGACACCGATTGGAAGTTCGCTTCAATCATCGGCGGAGCTCCTTCGCGTTCAAGCTTGCCTCAACATGTTGGCGTTGCCAGTTTTTCATTATATCGAGCACAATCAACTACAAAGATCCGTTATGTTTTCCGTCGTCCCAATGCGCGAATTGTATTTTTTGTTAATGGCTTAGCGCATCTCTATGCGTAATTGTAGTCGATAGCTCACTGTTTCGCAAAAACAGAGCGTCAAGATTCTCTCGAGTAGTTGTCGACTACCCGTAAAGAATTGGCTGTATACTGCGCGAATTTCGTTTGAGGTACAGCTCGAAGGAAAGATCTCGGAATACTCTCAGTACGTAAGCCTTCAGATATCCGAACAGGCCGTCGCAATTGATCTTGGTACGTAATATTCTCTCCTATGGGCTGCTCAACGGTATTGAGTCATCAATATTGCTGTGGTGGCGGTTAGCAACAATGATGAACGGCGTTGTAGATTCGATCCTCAACAGGCAAATGAGGCGGCAGTCTTCGATAAACCTCGTCAATGGAACATGTGCTATGCAGAGTATCGTGGCGAGAGCGCTGGGTACTCACATTAGAATCGGTCGGAGCGGAAACGCTGCTCAACCTGCGGTGGCGACGATGGGTGCCTCATCTGCAGTAAGCCGTTGTACAATTAGAAGTATCGCTATGTGAGCTCTCAAATCCTGGTCATGCGAGAGAGAGTTGAACGCTGGATGCGGCAATCATGACTGGGGCCTTCGGTTGGTACGTTAACGCGTATTGGGACTCTTAGGATCTTGATAGCGCGAACAGGTAGGTTTCGTTTTGCTCCAATGCATCCAGCATTTCTTCGAAGTACTTGTGTCGATTGTAAATTGCTGCGACGCATGGAAGCGTGCCGGAGATCTGGTTCAGGAGTTTTTCCGTGATATCTATCGGTATGCTAGGAGCCGCTAGCTGGGACGCGAACGTCATCCGCAGGTGATCTGAGCCCGGAGGTCCCTCCGGCTACCTAGAGACGCCTCGGTTCCGTTTCTGGCCTCATGCAGCCCACTTCTCCAGCCTGACTTGCATTGTGAACTCGACCGGCGGGATATTGCCGAGCGCTGAATGGGTGGTACGTGAAGGTATTCGAAGAGCGGTAGGTGAATTACAATTCTGTTGTCATCTTCAAACTCGATGATGCCAAAAAAACTCTTAGTTGCGGCGGCTATGAACTGGACCGCAATGCCAGCGGAATTGCAGCCTATGGCTGGGTGTCCACGAGGCGATGGTGTTTGCAGCGTTCAGGCCACTCATGATGATGATAGAGTGCCGTGCGAAGGGCGCAGTAATTGAGGGCGGCAAGTATCCGAGCCGCCCTCCCTCCCGTTAGGGAGTGTCGGTGTGTTCTTCTCGGCGGTCAGCGAGTACTTGCATCCAATCCAGCACTTCCTGCTCTACCCAGAACGCCTTTGCATTTCGGCCACCGTTACCAAGTTTGATCCGCTTGGGAAAGGCGCCCGCATCCTCAAGCCTCTGGATGTGTTGCGGGCTGTACGGAACCAAATCCAAGACCTGACGCTTTGAAAGAAACTTCATCGCGGATACTCCCAGTTAGGGAGCATCGCGCGATGCCCGTGGTTGACAAGCCCATGAGCATTGCAAGTTTAACAAGAATCTCGAAGCCGATGGAAGTCCTCCATGCTCGCTATCTTCCTCGGGGAAACTTAGCGCAAAGCGTATCGAGGTATTCTCCATATCTTGTATTCGCGTCACGCATCTCATCAAGGTATGAGTACCGATTGTATGTCGCACGCACGCCACTTACGGCGCCGGAAATGTGATTGAGCAGTTTGTCGCTGACATGCAATGGCACCTGTAATGACGCCATTGTTGAATCAAACGTCCTTCGGAGATCATGCAACCGCCACGGCGCAACATCATCAAGCGTGGTGTCGAAGTGTGGCTTTGCTTTTGTCCAGCCGTTGAAGTGATTGGTAGGCTTTCCGCGAACGTGTGAGCGCGTCGCGGGAAACAGGTACTCGCTGGTCTTTGGAACACTGCTCACGATTTGTACCACCTTTTCATCA
This sequence comes from Hyphomicrobiales bacterium, assembly GCA_028280515.1. Taxonomy (GTDB): domain Bacteria; phylum Pseudomonadota; class Alphaproteobacteria; order Rhizobiales; family Methyloligellaceae; genus UBA2767. The sequence continues at coordinate 23,605 of JANQLP010000074.1, read as the reverse complement.
TACGGAAGTACATGCGCGCGATTGTTCTTCGTATCGGGAATGGTGATGATCTGCTCATCCACATCAAGGAACTCCCATTCCAGCGCCGCTACCTCACTCCGGCGCATTCCAGTGAGGACAAGGAGCGACACGATCGGACCAAACGGGTAGGGGTGGGCCAGACTGGCTTGGTAGACGGTTGCCAGTTCCTTCGGGGTTAGCACACGGTCGCGCGCCTTGGTCTTCGCCGGCTTTGAAAGATCGGCAAGCGGGTTGGCGTCGACGTAGTTGTTCTTCTTGCACCACGAGAAAAACACTTTGGCCGCCACAAACGCATGGTTTTGTTCCGACGGGGTGCCAGACAGTTTGTAGATACGGCGCATGATTTCATGCTGGCTTATGTCAGAGAGCATCGTGCGGCCGAACTTGAAATGCCGATTGAGGATGCGCGTGTAGTCGTAGACCGTGCGAGGTTTGTTCTTTGCCTTACACGCATCAAGGAAGCGATCCCGAGCTTCCTCGAACCGCACGGGAACAGGGCGCGTCTTGCCAAGGGTTTGCTCAGCCAGTAAGCGCTTCGCTTCTGAGCGGGCAGCAGCGAGTGAAAGTACCGGGTACCGTCCAAGTGTCGTGAACTGTCGATTGGCGCCGTGGACAACAACGAAGGTCTTGGTGCCACCTTGGGAAACACGGACTCCAAAACCGCGAATGGCTTTGTCCCGATAAAGGCGCTGTCCTCTTTCTGGTGGCCTCAGTGCGCGGATGGAGATGTCCGTGAGCTGTACGACGGGCATTTCGTTAGCCTCACTATAGCCTCATAAAATGGTGGCGTAGCGGTGTTCAGGAGTGTTCTATCTTAGCCTCGAATTTGCTCAATAGGCTATATAAATCAACATACTATGGACAACAGTGTTCCGTGGCGAAAAACGCAAAATACTAAATCATAATCCGCGTGTCGGGGGTTCAAGTCCCTCCCCCGCTACCAATAAAATCAGCAAGTTACAAGAATTCGATCCAGCATTTGGTCTCGATGGGGCCTTGCTTACCGTTCGCCGCTCTGCTTGTCGGCACGCCAAGTAATGTCTCTATCCGGGTTTGGGGCTGAAATATGCTTCGAACTTGTTTGGTACGCCTTTGTATTCGTCAGCATCTGTTGGTGTTTCAGCCTTCTGAGCGATGTTTGGCCAAGTGGCCGCATACGTACGATTGAGCTCGATCCATGACGCTGCCTCATTCTCAGTGTCAGGCAAAATGGCTTCTGCCGGACATTCCGGTTCGCACACACCGCAGTCGATGCATTCGTCAGGATGAATGACGAGCATGTTTTCGCCTTCATAGAAGCAGTCGACAGGACACACTTCGACGCAGTCCATGTATTTGCATTTGATGCAAGCTTCGGTCACTACATAGGTCATAGGGCGCCTTTCATGTCTTGGCCGTCTGTATTCATTGGGCGATCGTGACGGACGTAGTCGGATCGCGACCCGCAGTTGCTTCGAACGACTGCGCGATGGATGTACTGGTGGTTCGAGTTCAATGCTGTGCTGTCGACGTCACACTAAGTGCATAGGCTTGTTTGGCCTCGCTACTGCGGCCGGTCAGTGGCATTGCTTCCGGTATGAGATCGGCAAGCGAGACCCCACTCAATAACAGCAGCACGTGGCCACGGAGCGCCTCCCACAGGAGCGGCGTCCCATGTAGGTCATGGATGTCCGCCGCGCTGCCTGTGTCACCGAGGTGCAGGTAGTTTGCATGATCGGACGGTGCTTCGACGGCCGCGAAGACCTCGGCAATAGTGATACGGTCGACAGGCTTGGCGAGAATGTAGCCGCCGCCTGGTCCGCGACGTGACGCCACCAATCCGGCGGCGCGCAACTGCGCCATCAAGGTTTCAGTATAGGAAACGGAACGTTTGATGCATGCGGCGAGGCTCCGCGCTGTGCAGGGCCCTGACGCGGGTTTTGCGGCAAGACGCAATAGTGTCTCAACACCCAGGTAGGCACTGCTGCTGATCTGCATCTTCGTATACCTCGCACCCACTGCGGCAGAGCTACTCACTTCCCTGCTCTCCATGCTCCAAACTAATATCGAAACGAAATTATCTCCTTGTCAATATAATTTTGAAACGCTACTATATTCCCCATGATTGACGAGAAGCGAAGGGGGCTATCATGGACAGCCGGGTTATCGCTGAACTGATCTTGCATCTTGGACGGATAGCGTCTGGCGATGGCCTCATCAGCGGTCTGACGCCGGTGCAGTGGGCCGGGCTCCGCTATTTTGCGCACGCCAACCGGTTCTCTCGGACGCCTTCGGCATTTGCTTCCTTTCACGGCACGACTCGCGGCACGGCGTCCCAAACAATCAAAGGTTTGGTTGCGCAAGGTTTGCTGAAACAGACACGATCCCAGGCCGATGGTCGAAGCGTGCAAATCGACCTGACAGCCAAGGCCAGGACTCTTATCGACAACGACCCGATCGGGGCCTTGGTCCGGGCCGCGGACGCCCTATCCCCCGGCGTCCGCGGTAATTTTCTGACCATCCTGCAGCGCGTACTTGGCAATGTCGCATCGGAGACAGGCAAACCACTCTTTGGAACCTGTCAGACATGCGTGCATTTCGCAGGGGCCGGCTGCTGCCAAGCCGACCGGATGATCTACGAATGCGGTTTCGTGAAGGAGACCCTTTCGGAAGCAGAGCTGGACGAGTTGTGCATCAACTTTGCTGGCGGGAAATCCAGCTCCTCTCGCATTGGTACGGCCTCATGATGCCGAAGTGTTCTGCTGGGGCCTTTCAAAGGGAGGGCGGAGCGATCACTATTGATGCTGCTTTCCTTGAGCCAAAACTCGTTCCTTCGGCCGATGAACTGAAGGAGAGCTCCTTCATTGGCGCGGCGACAGACGGCGCCGAAGTCGGGACGGGTGAAGAGGCTGCCGGCGCACACATTGCATTCCATTGCCGATTGCGTGCATGGCCTGTCGCCATCCACGCGGATAACTGTTTGGTCAAGGATTCAAATTTGCTTGCTCCGTCCAAGCCTAGCAGCAGCCAATTCGATCTTCTCGTTTTCACGGGACGGGCATGATGACCGTCATCTGCTCGAACTACTCGACTCAGGCATCGCGTTTGGTGCGCCGCACTCGGGCATACCTCCGTGTCGTCGCTGCTCAAGGCAGACCCATCACGTACCGCGCTCTCGCACAAGCGCTGGAGTTGCATCCGCCACACACGATCCATCGAGTCACCGAAGCTCTCGAATATCTGATGCGGGAAGATGCAGCAAACGAACAGCCCTTTATTGCTGCTGTGGTGATCAGTCGTGCGAGCAACGGGTTGCCGGCACGAGGCTTCTTCGATGTCGCGCGTTCCCTGGGGCACTTTGACGGCGACGCGACAGGACTGGACGCGGCGACCTTTTACAAAGCGGTATTTGCAGACGCAGTTGCCTTCTGGGGCAAGGCAAGTGCGCACGATAGGTGTCGACAGCCCACCCGCGCCAACGTGCCGGTTGAATCCCGCGCCAACGTGCCGGTTGAATAAGGAGTATCGACTAGTGTTCATTCAAACCGAAGTGACCCCGAACCCTGCGACACTCAAGTTTTTGCCGGGTCAGCCCGTGATGGAGCGGGGTACTGCGAATTTCCCAACACGAGAGCATGCAGCAGCCTCGCCGCTAGCTGACAGCCTCTATGACATTACCGGCATCACTGGTGTCTTCTTCGGGGCTGACTTCGTTACCGTCACGAAAGGCGATGACTTCGATTGGTCAACACTAAAACCGACAGTGCTCAGCGTGATAATGGCGCACTTCACCTCGGGTGCCGCGCTCTTCAAAGACGGCAACGTGATGTCGGACCATGCCGCGTCCGAAGAGGATGACGAACTCACCGCGCAGATTAAGGAACTCCTCGATACCCGGGTTAGGCCAGCCGTCGCGCAAGATGGCGGTGATATCCTGTTTCATGGCTTCGAGCGCGGCGTCGTCTATCTGCATATGCAGGGTTCCTGCTCCGGATGCCCGAGTTCGACCGCGACGCTGAAGTCGGGCATTGAAAACCTACTGCGTCACTACATTCCCGAAGTCATTGAGGTGCGGCCGGTATGAGAAAGAGACGGCATGTGGCCCCTCGGCGGATACACACAGCAACCGATGCAAACCCGTGGGCGAAGTTCACGGAAAGTGAACTTGAGACCAAACTCAAAGAGCTTCGCAAGTTGATTGACAGTGGCCTGCTGACCGAGCGCTCGCTAGAGCATCAGTTTGCGGAAGTCGGCATCATTGAAAATGAACTAGCTAGTCGCAATGGCGGGTAAGGGCTATGCGAAATTCAAGAATGACCGGGGCGTTGCCGAGATCAGAATTGGCGTTAAAGAGTTCAAATGTGCTGGCGCGTCCGCGCCTTAAGACCATCCGCACATCTTCCTCGACATGGGCGCGACCAATGCGATCCTGTGCCCTTACTGCGCCACCGTGTTTCGGTATGATGAAAACTTCGGTCCGGATCAAGCAGACCCGCCGGACAGTTTCTTTCTTGATACCCGTGACGGCTGAACATGCTGCCGCGTCGGCAGAGTTTTATGCATGAGCGGGCCGGATCGAATGGGATTGTCGGGCAACGACTTGAGCGTTCACCAATTTGCTGAAATGCGGGCAAGGCAGGATGCGTACACCCTGCTTGACATACGAGAGCCGAACGAGGTGGCGATTTGCGCAATCGCCGACAGCATTACGATCCCAATGCAACAGCTTGCCAGTGATCTCGGGGCGCTACCTCGGGAAGATCCCCTTGTAGTGATCTGTCATCACGGAATGCGAAGCGCCATGGTGACGGATTTTCTTCGAAAGCAAGGTTTCGAGAATGCCTGGAACTTGGCAGGCGGGATCGACGCCTGGGCACGTCATATAGAACCTGATATGCCGCGCTACTAAGGACAACCTTCATGGATGCGGTTACCTCACCTCAATTCTTCAAGGTCTTCGCGCAAGCGAGTCACACCGTAACTGCGCAGCAGCAGGGCCTCCACGAGATCACTGAAGATGTCAGCGATTGGGTCATGGAAAACGCTTTATCGGCGGGCCTTCTAACGCTGTACATACGTCACACGTCGGCCTCGCTTCTTATTCAGGAGAATGAGGACCTAGATGTACTGCGCGATCTGGAAGACTTCTTTGCGGCTCTGGTGCCTGAGGATGCCGAGTTGTATCGGCATGATGCGGAAGGTCCGGATGACATGCCGGCACACATCAAAGGTGCTCTCACGCAAACACATCTTTCGATCCCAATCTTCGACGGCAGGCTGCTCCTCGGTCGCTATCAGGGCATCTTCGTGTTTGAGCACCGCCGAAACCCTCGACCGCGTGAGATCATCCTTCATTTCGAAGGACAATGAGGTGGTGGCTTGTATGGCCTTGGCCATTGAAACGACCGGCGGTGCTTTTGAGCGAGAAGCGGCTATCGGTTGGGACGACGCATGTCGACTGATCAATCAGCATTACCGGCCATGCCGTGCAGACCCATGGCCGACGGCATTCCGGCGCTCGGCATCGTCGCTGCCGTGTTGGGCGTGATAAGACCATGACCTCGATCAACGAGCCGCCGGTAGGGCTCGACAAGCTGATCGGTACCGCGCTCGTCGGCACGTTTCTCGGCGTCTGGATGGCCTATGCAATGGTCGGGCCCGTGGCCGGCGCCATACGGGTGAACGCCGATTCCAAGGTCATGTACTACAAGAGCATGAAGGTCGGTATCGTCGCCTTCCTGAACGGCGCTTCCCCGCAGGTTGCCGTGGAGTTCTCGAGAAAGCTCCTGCCGCACGACTTGCAGCGCAGCTTCCAGGAACTGGAAGAACATCTGGGCGAACTCTCGGCGGTGGCCGCCTAGCCCGAATACTGTTCACTTAGTTTCAGACCTGCCATTGTCTTGCGCAGTGTGAGAACGGTTGGCTTCGCGGCGCGACGCGCTCTGGCGGGATGTCGTCGAGCACGGCCGGCCTCTTGGAATTCGGCCGGCATTCCAGGGCGGGGATGGCGGCCGCCGCAGGCAGCTTACGCCGGACCACGCGGACGGCGTGCAGAACGGGTAGTCCGTCCGGGTCCTCATCGGCCTTGAGCGCCGCATGCACCTAGTGTTCGGCTTGTGCAGAGCATCGGCGCCTATTTGCAGGCCAACAAACGGGAAGACATATGACCGATACGGCAATCGTCGCAGCGCATTACCAGAATGAGAACTGCCATCCTGACGGCAAGATCAAGGTCGGCATCGGGCAGGACAGTAGCTGGCGGCAGGAGCGGCTGGCGAATGCCCGGCGCCTGTTCGACGGCGCCCGTGCCGCCGGTGTGCCGATCGTCCATGTACGTCTCGCCGTACCGCCGGACTACCGCGGCGTCATCGCCAACACGCCGCTGATCCGGCAATGGATCGAACTGGGCGCCTGGCGCGAAGGCACCTGGGGGGTCGCGTTCATCGACGACCTGGCGCCGGCTGCGGACGAACATGTGGTAACGCACACGCGGAACAACTGCTTCTACAATTCGACGCTCGACGAGGTGCTGTTTTCGCTGCGCACGCGCAAACTCATCTGCTGCGGCGTGTCGACCGCCTATGCCGTCGAAGGCACGGTGCGCCATGCCACCGATATCGGCTATGAGGTCACGGTGGCGACCGATGCCTGTTCGACGGCGACACAGGCACAGCATGACGCCGCCTTGTCGGCGATGGGGCTGATTGCCGAGGTGAAGTCAGTTTCCGAGATCATCGACACGTTCTAACCATATCTCGGCTGTCACAGATGGGCGTCTATCTGTCGCGCCGCCGCGAACGATGGTGACCCGGCGACCATGCGCCTGATCTTGTAGCGAATCTGCGGCGCATCGATATCGGGAAGCCACGACAAGTTGATAGCTGCCGCCGCGAAAACACGATTGAATAGAGCTTGACCGGATACGCGGCATGTCGCTTGCGAACGGTGGAAAGCGGGAGCGGGTGAATGACGCGGCAGACGGTTGATGTCGACAAGCCCTGGCACCGGAGCATTCCGTTTGCCCAGGGCGTGAAGGTGCGCGGCAACATGCTGTTCACGGCGGGCATTACGGCGCGCGATCCGGAGGGCAATCTTCTCGGCACGGGCGATATCCGGCGGCAGATGGAGGTGTGCTTCGAAAATCTCGGCGATGTTCTCAAGGCAGCCGGCGCGTCGTTCGAGGACATCGTCAAGATCGTGATGTACACGACCGATATCGATGCCTTCAACGACCATGCCGAGGTCTGGCGGCAGTATTTTGTTGCGCGCCCGGCCAGTACCCTGGTCGAGGTGAGCCGGTTGGCGGTGCCGGAAATGTCCGTCGAAATCGAGGCGGTGGTGCATCTCGGCGACTAACCAGAAGAGGCTTGATGATGGAGCGCGATCTTACGGATTTCATGGCCGACACGGCCTGCGGCATCACCGATGCCTGCACCTCGTGCGGTGCCTGCGTCGACATCTGCCCGGTGGTGCCGCATGCCGGCCTTGCCAATGTGCCGAACGAAACGATTGTCGGCGGCGTGCTGGATGTCCTGCGCCAGGGCGGTGAACTGACCGGTCACGCGGCAGCCTGGGCGCATCAGTGCGATGGCTGTGGGCTGTGCATTCCGGCCTGCCCGGAAGGCATCAATCCGCGGACGATGTTGATGCTGGCCAACAGCGTGACGGCCGAAACCCATACCGATACGCCGCAGCTGTTTCGCAAAATGGCGCGCGCCATTCGCCTGATGGCGGCGATGCAACTCGATACCGACGATATGGCCAAGCTGCTGCAGCCGCCGCGGCCGCGTGACGTCCCCGTGGTCTTCTATGTCGGCTGCAATGCCGTGCGCACGCCGCACCTGTTGTTCAACGCCATGTATGTGCTCGACGCCATTGATGTCGACTACGAAGTCTTGGGTGGTCCCGCGGCCTGCTGCGGCATCATCCACACGAAGTGGGAAGGCGAGGCCAAGACCGGCACGCGGGTGACCGATGGCACCTTGTCCCGCTTCGGCGACTTCACGCCCGAACGGGTGTTGAGCTGGTGTCCGTCCTGTCAGCTGCACATCGGCGAAACGCTGAACGGGTATCAGCAGACCGACTTTGCCTTCGAGCACGTCACCAAGTTCATGATCGACAACGAGAGCAAGCTCCAGTCGCTCTATAGGCAGCCGGTTCCGATGCGCGTGTTGTTGCATGCGCATGACGGGATGGCTGATCTCGGCGAGAACGTGGCGCAATTGCTAAGGGCCGTGCCCGGGCTTGAAATCGCCGACATTGCCTGGGAGTCCGGCTACACCTGCGGCGGGTCGGGCGCCGACCGGTCGCCGGGCCTGAAGGCCGAGCGCCGTGCGGCGACGCTTGCGCGTGCGGCGCAGCCCGACGTCGATGCGTTGGTTTCGCTCTATCACGGTTGCCATGGCCAGCTTGCCGCCTCGGCCGAGCAGGGCGGCAAGCCAGTGGTGAACTTCACCGACATCCTGGTTCGTGCCTTGGGCGGCGAGCCGCGGCGCGATGCCTTCGAAGGCTGGCGCATGGCCGGCGACTGGCAGGCGCTGGTCAGTGAAACCTTGCCGACACTGCGGGGCAACGGCATGGACCTCGATGCACAATGGCTTGAAGACGTGTTGCCCGACGTGTTTGCCGGGAAGGAGTTCGTCGGCGGCCTTGAGGCACTGGCGTCGCGTCGCTGACGCGGGGCCGACGAGAACGGCATGGCGGACGTCGACCTTCTTCTGACGCACGGTTGCGTCGCCACGATGGCGGCGGCGGATGACTTCGGCTGCATTGCCGACGGCGACATTGCCATCAAGGACGGTCGTATTGTCTGGGTCGGGCCGCATGGCGCGTTACCGGCGCAAGATGCGGCGGCCGTCCGTGACCTCCGTGGCCGGCTGGTGACGCCCGGTCTGGTCGACCCGCATACCCACATCGTCTATGGCGAAGAGGGACTGGTCGATTTTGAAGTGCTGTCTCAGGGCGGTGGACGGCCCGAGTTGGAAAGCCGTGGCGGCGGCGTGTCCGGTCTGGTGGCGCAGACGCGGCAGTTGTCGGAAGACGCACTTTACGCCGCCAGCCGGGCACGTATGTCGCGGCTGATCAGCAACGGCGTGACGGTGGTCGAAAGCAAGTCCGGCTCCGGCCTTGATTTCGAAACCGAAATGGCGGCGATGCGGGTGTCGCGTGCCCTCGGCCGCGACCTTCCGGTGACTGTGGTCTCGACGTTTCTGGGAGCGCACGGGCTGCCGCCGGAATATCGCGACCGCCGCGACGACTTTGTCGATTTCCTGTGCCAGACCGTGCTGCCGGCGGCGGTGCGCGATGGCATTGTCGATCAGGTCGATGGCTTTTGCGATGCCGTCGGCTTCGACCATGCGCAGATCGGCCGGCTGTTCGACTGCGCCCGGTCCTTCGATTTGCCGGTGAAGCTGCATGCCGACCAGTACACCGACTTCGGCGCCGCGGCGCTGGTGGCGAAGTACGGCGGTCTCTCGGCCGACCACTGCGAATACGCCTCGGAATCGACGGTGCAGGCGATGGCGGCAGCCGGCACCGTGGCGACGCTGCTGCCCGGCGCGAACTGGACTTTGCATGAAACGCAGAAACCGCCTGTGGCGTCGTTTCGCGCGCACGGTGTGCCGATGGCGCTGGCCACCAACTGCAACCCGGTCAGCTCGCCGACCACATCGCCGGCCGCAGTCATGCACATGGCCTGCTACATGTTCGGTCTGACGCCGCTGGAGGCGTTGCGCGGCTTCACCGTGAATTCCGCAAGGGCACTGGGGATGTCCGATACGGCCGGGGTGATTGCCGTCGACCACTCTGCCGACCTCGCCGTCTGGGACACCGACGATCCGCGGGGCATCTCCTATCCGATTGGCGGCGCGCCATGCCTCGCGGTCTACAAGGCCGGTGCGCTGGTTCATAATGTCGCGCCGCCTGATTTCGGGCCCGCGCCATGAGTGCCGAACATCGGGCGAAACTGCTGTCCTGGCTGGACGACGAACGCGACCGGCAACTGTCGTTCCTGCAGGCGTTCACGCGGATCGATACCTGCAACCCGCCTGGCGACACGCGTGAGGCAGCGGATCTGGTGCGGGCGTTTCTGGCAGAGGAGGGCATTCCCTGCCGCGACGAGACGCCGGTCGTCGAGATGCCGAACCTGATCAGCAGTTTTGACGGCACCGGACCCGGCCATCACCTGGTTCTGAACGGGCATCTCGATGTCTTCCCAATTGGCGATCGTGACGCGTGGGCCCATGATCCGCTGTCCGGTGACGTGATCGATGGCCGTGTCTATGGGCGCGGCACGGTGGATATGAAGTGCGGCACCAGTGCGCTGATTTTCGTCCATGCCTATCTGCACCGCCTGCGCGGCTGCCTGCCCGGTAAGGTCACGCTGACGGTGGTATCGGACGAGGAGACCGGCGGCCGCTGGGGCGCCGACTGGTTGACGCAGCAGTGTGCTGACGAGGTGCTCGGAGACTGTGTTCTGAATTCCGAGCCAAGCGGGCTCGAAACGATCCGTTTCGGCGAGAAATCGATCCTGTGGGTTCGTTTCGACGTGTCCGTGCCCGGTGGCCACAGCGCCTATCCGCATACCAGCCCCAGCGCCACCAAGATTGCCGCGCGGCTGATTGGCGATCTGGTGACAATCGAGGATCTGCAACCGGACGAACCGTCGGCGGTGCGCGAGACGATGGACAGGCCGGCGGTGCAGGCGGCGATCGATCAGGCGCTGGGTGCGGGGGCGGCCCGGGTGGCACGCCGCGTATCGGTGAACATCGGCACGATTGCCGGCGGCGTGAAGATCAACATGCTGCCGGACAGTTGCACCCTGGATGTCGACTTCCGCCTGCCGGTCGGTATCGAACGGGCGCGGGTGCTGTCGGAAATCGCCCGTATCGTATCCGACTATCCCAATGTGTCTTTCACGGAGCTGCTGGCCGGTGGCCCGGAAGCGAACTGGTCCGACCCCGGGCATGAAATGATGACGCATTTGCGCCGTGCGGCTGGTGAAGCCGTGGGCGCCGAACCGCAGCCGATTATCAGCCTCGGCGGCACCGATACCCGATTCTGGCGGACCTGCGGCGTACCGTCGTTCGTCTATGGCTGCTCACCGGCAGGAATGGGGGCAGCCGATGAAAGCGTCAGCGTGAGCGAGTTCCATTGCGTCATGCGGGCGCACGCGCTGGCCGCGTTCGACTATTTGACCGGGTTCGAGTGACGCAAGCGGCAGCCCCTTCCAGATGCACCCGCCACGTCGCGTTCTCATCCTCACCCGGTGTCAAGGGTCCTGCAACGTTGATACATCAGGACGGGCATGTTGAAGTGCGCGGACCTCACATCGTGCTGCGGCGAACGGCGCGGTGATCCGCATTGGCTGAGATTTCGAAGGAACCCGGTATGACCAGTTCGTTTTCCGAACAGAGCTTTGCCTTTCTGATGTATCCGGGCTTCGAGGAGCTTGACCTGATCGGGCCATGGGAAATGGCGACCATGTGGTCGGCCTATGCTGACGGCCCGGCTTGCTTCACGCTGAGCCAGACCGGCGAGCCGATCACCTGCGCCAAGGGCCTGAAGGTGACGCCGGATTACTCGTTCGCGACAGCGCCCGACTTTGACTACCTGATGGTGCCCGGCGGGTTCGCGGCGCTGGAGGAGATGAAGAACCAGGCGATGAACAACTTCCTGGCCGATGCCGCGTCGCGCGCCGAAAGCGTCCTGTCGGTCTGCACCGGATCGCTGATGCTCTATGCCGCCGGCCTGCTGAACGGCAAGAAGGCGACGACGCACTGGAAAATGCTGCCTGAGATGAAAACCTTTGACGGCGTTGAGGTGGTCGAACAGCGCTATGTTCATGACGGTGCGATCTGGACGTCGGCTGGCGTATCCGCCGGGATCGATATGACGCTTGCTTTCGTTGCCGACATGGCCGGCGAGGCGGCGGCCAGCATCGTGCAGCACAATGCCGAGTATTACCCCGACCCGGTCCGCTACGGTGGCGAGGCGGCTGCCGACACCAGCCCGGCCTATGTCCGGGCCCTGGTGGCGGCGGAGTAGATCTTTATGAGCCGGCTTACACGCGACGACCTGAGGGGCAAGGCGCAGACCGTCCGCGGCGTGGTCGAACCCGGCCGCCTGGGCCGCACCCTGATGCATGAACACCTGATCTGGGACATTCGCCCGCCGGCGCTTGCCGCGGCGGAAGATCAGGGACCGGAGATCACGCGCTGCAATTGCTGGCCGATCAACTACGGGCGCGTGAAGGTGCCGCGTAACTTCATTTCGCAGTCGATTGAACTGGCGACGGCCGAAGTCGGCGATATGGTCGCGGCCGGCGGCGAAACCGTGGTCGAGCTGAGCTCCGGCGGCCTGCGCCCCGATCCCGAAGGTCTGGCGCAGGTTTCCGAGAGCACGGGCGCACATATCGTCATGGGCTGCGGCCATTATGTCGATGAGCATCAGGACGACGCGAACCGCGACCGGACGGTCGATGATTTTGCCACTGAAATGATCGACCAGGTCCAGGTCGGTGCCTGGGGGACGGACGTGCGCGCCGGCATCATCGGCGAAATCGGCTGCCAGTCACTCTGGACCGATCTGGAAAAGCGGGTGATGCAGGGGGCGTTGATCGCGCAGGCGGAGACCGGAGCAGCCCTGAACGTCCACCCGGGGCGCGACGCCGAACAGCCGCAGGAAGTGATGGACTTCATCGCCGAGCACAGCGGCGATGCCAGTCGCACCGTAATCAGCCATATCGATCGCACGATCTTCGACCACGATCGACTGTTCCGGCTGGCCGATACCGGCTGCGTCATCGAGTTCGATCTGTTCGGGCAGGAAAGCAGCTACTACCCCTGGAATCCGGCGATCGACATGCCGAACGATGCGATCCGGCTGCGGCTGATGCGCGATCTGATCGAGCGCGGTCATCTCGATCAGATCGCGATCAGCCACGACATCTGTTACGTCACGCGCTTGCGGCGCTACGGTGGGCATGGCTACGGCCACATCTTCGAGAATACGGTGCCATTGATGCGTGAGCGCGACTTCACCGAGGACGAGATCGACGCCATTCTGGTCGAAACGCCGAAGCGGCTGCTGGCCTTTGTCTGAATGGCGTATCGCGTTGCCAGTTGGCACGCGCTTTGCCGCCTCGTCTTCGTGAAAGGACCCGCACCATGACGGTCGACCCGTCGATCTTGTCCGCCCTGTCGTTGCAGGTCGAGCAGCAGCAGGCATTTCTGGCCGAGCTGGTCCGCACCCCTTCCGACAATCCGCCGGGCGATTGCGCACGGCATGCCGAAGTCACCAAGGACCTGATCGAGCGCGAAGGTTTCGACGTCACCGCGCATCCGGTGCCCGCAGACCTGTGTCGCGCGCATGGCATGGTTAGTGCGACGAACCTTGTCTTGCGCCGCCACTATGGCGACGGCCCGACCATAGCGCTCAACGCGCACGGCGATGTCGTACCGCCGGGAGAGGGATGGACCGCCGACCCCTATGGCGCAGAGGTGCGCGATGGCGTCATGTATGGCCGTGGCGTGGCGGTATCGAAATCGGACATAGCGACCTACCTCTTTGCCCTGAAGGCGCTGGACCCGATTGACGACCGGCTGACAGGCACCGTCGAGTTACATGTCACCTACGACGAAGAGACCGGCGGCGCTATTGGCCCGAAGTGGTTGCTGGATGAAGCGATCACCGCGCCGGACCTCGCCATTTGCGCCGGCTTTGCCTACGCCGTGGTGACGGCGCACAACGGTTGCCTGCATTTGGAGGTCGAACTCCGCGGCAGGTCCGCCCATGCAGCGGACCCGTCGTCGGGTGCGGATGCACTGGAAGCGGCGAGTGCTGTGCTTTCGATACTCTATGCGCACCGCCGCACCCTGGCTGGCAAGGTCTCGGCCATTGCCGGCATCGGTGCGCCGAACCTCGTCGTCGGCCTGATCAACGGCGGCATCAACACCAATGTGGTGCCGGACAAGGTGGTGCTGCGGCTCGACCGGCGGATCATCCCGGAGGAGGACGTGGGCGACGTCGAAGCGGGTTTGTGCCGGATCATTGCAGAAGCAGCCGCGTCTGTGCCCGGCGTCGCGGTCGACGTGCGGCGGGTCATGCTGGCCCGACCGCTGACGCCGCTGCCGGGGAGTGAGCGGTTGATCGACCTGTTGCAGCGGCATGCGCAGGATGTCCTGGGCGTCCCGGTCGCCACGTCCGGCGTCCCGCTTTACACGGACGCGCGTCATTATGCCGAACGCGGTATCCCGACCGTCCTGTATGGCGCAGGCCCACGCAGCTTTTTGGAGGCGAATGCACACCGCGCCGATGAGAAGCTGCTGCTCGACGACCTGACGGCCGCGACCAGGGTGATGGCGGCCACGCTCGCGGACCTCCTGCAGCCTGGCTGAGCTACGGGGCTAGCTGTTGGCGAGGTCGAGCAAGGTTGCCGTCAACAGTCTGGTGCCGGCGGCAAGATCGCCGGGTTTTGCATTCTCCGCCGGATTGTGACTGATCCCGCCCTCGCACGGCACGAACACCATGGCAGTCGGGCAGTGCGCTGCCACGAAGACCGCATCGTGGAAAGCCCCCGACGGCAGCGAGCAGTGCGGCAATCCCAGCGCTGTTGCATAAGCTTCCAGGCGCATCAGCAAGGCTGGGTCGAAGGCGCAGGGTGATCGGGTAAACGTCTCCATCACCTCGACCCCGCAGGGTGCCGCGCTGGCTTCGACGATTTCGGCGATCCGATCGCCCCGACGGGTCAGTTCCGCATGGTCGGGGTGACGGAAGTCGATACTGAATACCACCCGCTCGGGTACCGTATTGGGAGAGTTCGGCGTCACGTCGAGCCGTCCGACGGTGAAGCGGACCGTGTCGTTCGGGTCGTCCATTAACGCCTGAAGTGCGGACACAGCGTTGACGGCGGCGCGCAGGGCGTCGCGCCGGTCGAGCAATGGCGTCGTCCCGGCGTGGGCGGAGTTGCCGTTGACCGTCACCTCGAACCAGCGCGATCCCTGGACGCTGTCGACAATACCGACAGGGAGACCGAGCCTCTCCAGTACCGGCCCCTGTTCGATATGGGCCTCGACATAGGCATGCAGCGGCACGCCGAACGCCCGTCGTGGCAGGTCCGGGGTGGCGTCCAATGTCGCCTGCAATGCGTCGGACAGCCGGATACCGTCGCTGTCGGTTACGCCGAGGCAGTCATCGAGCTGCATGGCGCCGGTGAAAACGGCTGATCCCATGGCGCCGGGCGAGAACCGGCCGCCTTCCTCGTTGCTCCAGGCGACGACGTCGATCGGCCGGCTGTGGCGCGCGCCTGTTTCTCTGATGGCCTGCAGCGCTTCCAGACCCGCAATGACGCCGTATATGCCGTCGAACCGGCCGCCAAGCGGTTGGCTGTCCATGTGCGAGCCGGTAACGACCGGCGGCAGTTCGTCATTGGCGCCGGGTAGCCGCAGCCAAAGGTTGCCGATGTCGTCGACCCGTACTGGCAGCGATATCTCGTCGGCCCACTCCAGTAATCGTGCCCGGGCGCCGATGTCTTCCGCCGAGAAGGCGGCGCGGTTGACGCCGTTGTTGGGGATGTGCCCGAAACGCGCCATCTCCATCAGACGTTGCCACTGTCGTTTCTCGTTTACCTGGCCGGCAGCAGCCGCGGCCTGCGCCGACAAAACGGTGGGATCAGTCATCGATTACGCATCCCGGCAATTCACACCGGGCGAACATGCGGCATCGCCGCATCGGCGTCGAGCGACTTCGTGTGACGTCGCACGATACTGCTCAAGCATTGGGCAATTGACCGCGGTTGCTCAATCGCTGGGCTGCAAAGCGTCCCGTCAACCTCGTTTGTGCTTCATATCTGCGCGCCTCCGTGTTGGCACACTTGCTGCAAATACCCGAGCCGTCGGGTGAGCCCATCCGTCGAACAACAAAGCTGTGCAGGTCAACGGCACGGCGCTGAAGGCCGCGCCCGTCGCGGGGATGCAGTTGGTGGATACTCTCGGTGCGGATATTGAACTGGTTGCGGTGACCAAGCAGTTCGGCGCGACGATGGCGGTCGATGCGATCGATGTCCGGATTCCGGCCGGAACCTACTGCTGTCTCCTCGGGCCCTCGGGCTGCGGCAAGACGACGACGCTGCGGATGATCGCCGGTCATGAGCAGGCGACGTCCGGCGATATCCTGATCGGAAAGCAGAACGTGACCGGTCTGCCGCCGACCCAGCGCGGCACGGCGATGATGTTCCAGAGTTATGCGCTGTTTCCGCATTTGAGCTGCGTCGACAACGTGGCCTTCAGCCTTCGGATGCGCGGCATCAGCAAGCGGGAGCGCCGTGAAACGGCGCGCGAATTCCTGCGCCTGGTACATATGGACGAGTATGGCGAGCGCATGCCATCGCAGCTCTCCGGCGGTCAGCAACAGCGTGTTGCCCTGGCGCGGGCTCTCGTCACCCGGCCGAGTGTCCTGCTGCTCGACGAGCCGCTGTCAGCGCTGGACCCCTTTCTGCGCGTGCGCATGCGCGAAGAGCTGAAACGACTTCAGGCAGAACTCGGCATCAGTTTCGTTCACGTCACCCATAGCCAGGAAGAGGCCATGGCACTGGCCGATCTGGTGGTTGTGATGAACGAGGGCCGGATTGAACAGGCCGCGGCGGCTCGTGAGGTGTTCGAGCGTCCGACGACGACATTCGTTGCCAGCTTCATGGGCGACCACAACGTGTTTCGCGGTGCGGTCACGGGCATCGAGAGCGGGTACGCCACGGTGTCGACCGATGATCGGGTCAGCTTTGCGATGCCGGCTGCCGGGCGGAACGTTGGAGATGTGGCGGCGGTGGCCATTCGCTCCGACCGGATCGCACTGTCGCGGGCCGACGCACGGCTGAATGCGGTCGGCGAACATGACGACGGTGTCAGCGGCGCCGTCTCCGGCGTCGCCGGCACGGTGGCGTCAATCGAATACCTCGGGCTCTGGGTGAAAGTCCGCATCGAGATTGACGGCGGGAACGACCTCACCGTCGCGCTGCCTGACCGGCAGTTCTTCGATGCACCGATGGACGTTGGTGAGCAGGTCTCTGCGGCATGGGATGTCGACGACCTGCACGTTCTTGAAACCTGACGCAGTCGACAGGCAAGCAGTTCAACACTGGAGGCGAAGACATGACGAAGAAGACAAACGGAACAGGCCGCGCCGGCAAAGCGGCAAAGGTGCAGATAGGGCGCCGCACGGTTCTCCGCGGTGCGGCGGCAGTGGCAGGTACGGCGCTGGGCACTGGCGTCATCCGGGGCTTCCCGGCGGTACATGCGGCCGACCCCGTGACCCTGCGCATCGCCGGCACCGGCGTGAACCAGTTCAAGCAACTGGCCGACAAAGCCAAGGAAGATCTGGGCTTCACCATTCAGTACACCTCACTGACCTCCGATGACGTGGTCAAACGGGCCGTGACGCAGCCGACATCCTTCGACATGCTGGATTCCGAATACTGGATGCTGAAGAAGATCGTCCCGTCCGGCCAGCTGCGCGGCATGGATGTCACGAAGATCAAGAACTACGACAAGATCGTGCCGATCTTCACCAAGGGCGAGCTGCCGGATGGCACCAAGGTATCGCGGCAGGGCATTTCGCCGATCAAAGTCAGCTACCTGACCGACGAAAAGTCGAAGGACTTTGCCGGTGACCCGACGCAGTGGATGACGCTGATCCCGACGGTCTACAACGCCGACACGCTCGGCATCCGGCCGGACCTGATCAATCGGCCGATCGGTTCGTGGGCCGAGCTCCTCAATCCGGAATTCAAGGGCAAGGCATCGATCCTCAATATCCCGTCGATCGGCATTATGGACGCGGCGATGGTGTGCGAATCCACGGGCGAGGTGTCGTACGGCGACAAGGGCAATATGACCCGCGAAGAGATCGACAAGACCATGGCCGTGTTGACCGAAGCCAAGAGAGCCGGCCAGTTCCGCGCCTTCTGGAAGGAGTTCAACGAGAGCGTCAATCTGATGGCGTCGGGCGAAGTGGTGATTCAGTCGATGTGGTCGCCGGCGGTGACCAAGGTGCGGTCGATGGGCGTTCCTTGCGTTTATCAACCGCTCAAGGAAGGCTATCGCGCCTGGGCCGGCGGTCTCGGCATTCCCGCGCACCTCAATGGCAAGACGCTCGACGCCGCGTACGAGTTCATCAACTGGTACTTGTCCGGTTGGGTCGGCGCGTTTCTCAACCGTCAGGGCTACTACACCGCCGTGCTCGAGACGGCGCGGGACAACATGTCGGCGGACGAATGGGACTTCTGGATGGAAGGCAAGCCGGCCAAGGCGGACATCCTGAGCCCGACCGGCGACAAGATCGAAAGTGCCGGCACGGTGCGCGATGGCGGTTCGTTCTGGGACCGCATGGGCAGCGTGACCGTCTGGAACACGGTGATGGATGAGGACCGTTACATGGTCCGCAAATGGAACGAGTTCATCGCCGCCTAGTCGGCGTTCGTTTGACCTTGGTGCCGGTGCGGGCGGTTGCCGGCGCCGGCACCAAGGTCTGCTTCGATCGGAAATTCAGCACACGGCAGTCATCGAGCCGCGCAAGGATTGAGCAACGTGAAGGTTGTGGCCGGTAAACTGGCGAACGGAGCGGCCTACCTCCAGGTAGCGCCGCTGGCGCTGGTGTTCGCGATTTTCTTTGTCCTGCCGATCGGGCTGGTCGTGGTCGTCAGCTTCTTCGACTACCAGACGTACGACATCCTCATCCCCGATTTCACGTTCCAGAACTACATCGACGTTTTCACCCAGTCCGTGACCTACCAGACCTACTGGATCACAGTGCGCTTCTGCCTCACGGTCTGGGCCATCACATTCGTTCTTGGCTTCACCATTGCCTACTACCTGACGTTCCATGTGCGCACGCTCACCATGCAGATCGTGCTGTTCCTGCTGTGCACGATTCCTTTCTGGACGTCGATTGTGATCCGCATGATCTCGTGGATTCCGTTGCTTGGCCGCAACGGTGTCGTGAACTCGGCGCTGATTAACCTGGGTATCGTGCCGGAGCCGTTGGAATGGCTGCTCTACTCCGAATTCGCGGTGATCATCGGCTACGTACATCTCTACACGCTGTTCATGATCGTGCCGATCTTCAATTCGATGATGCGTATCGACAAGAGTCTGCTGGAGGCAGCCGAGGACGCCGGGGCAAGCGGCTGGCAGACGGTCTGGTTGGTGGTGCTGCCGTTGTGCAAGCCTGGTATTGCGATTGGCTCGATCTTCGTGATTGCCATGGTGATGGGCGACTTCGTCACCGTGAATGTGCTGGGCGGTGGCCAAATCGCATCGGTCGGCAAGGCGATCGCGACCGAGCTTTCCTACCTGCAGTTTCCGCCCGCCGCCGCCAATGCGATGGTGCTGCTTGGCGTCGTCGTCCTGCTGATCATGCTGCTGATGCGGTTTGCCGACGTCCGGCGGGAGCTCTAGCGCTATGCAGCGCGGCGCCAGACCCAAGAGCTTCTATGTCCTGACGGCGGTCTTCGTGCTGTTCGTGCTGTTTCTCTACGGGCCGATGTCGACGGTGATCTTGCTCGCATTCCAGGGGCCGGATGGCGGGCTGACGTTTCCGATGCATGATGTGTCGCTGCACTGGTTCCGCGACATTTTCCAGCCGCAGGCCATCGGGGACATCTGGGGCTCGTTCAGCCGATCTATCTCTCTTGGCCTGATCGTTATGGCCCTGACGGTCTTGATCGCTTTTCCGGCCGGTCTTGCCTTCCGCCGCCCGTTCCGCGGCAGCGGCGTCATATTCTATATCGTGGTGGCCAGCCTGATCATGCCGTCGATCGTCGTTAGCCTCGGGATCGGCTCCATGTTCGAGCTGCTTAGCCTGCCGCGCGGTTGGTGGAGTTCGGCGCTTGGCGCGCACCTGACCTGGACCTTGCCGTTCGGCCTGCTGATCATGTTTGCCGTTTTCAACCGGTTCAATCCGGCCTACGAGGAGGCGGCGCGCGACCTCGGCGCGAGCGGCTGGCAGACCATTCGGACGGTCGTGCTGCCGATCGTCGCGCCAAGCCTCGTTGGTGTCGCCCTGTTCGGCTTCACCTTGTCCTACGATGAAATTGCCAGGACGTCGCAGTCGGTCGGCGCCCTGAACACCCTGCCGCTCGAACTGCAGGCCATGCAGACCAACGTGACCACACCGGTGATCTATGCATTGGGGGCCTACACCACCGGCCTGTCACTGCTGGTCATCGCGATCAGCCTGACGCTGCTCACTCTTTTGCGCCTGCGGCAGAGCCGGCATGGTTCGGATGCCGGCAAGGGCATGGTTTAATCGGGCCATGCGTATTCTGGTCGTCAATCCCAACACCACGGCGTCAATGACAACGAAGATCGGCGAGGCCGCACGTGTCGTTGCTCATGCGCAGACCGATATCGTTGCGACCAACCCGGCGGACGGGCCTGTCAGCATCGAAGGTCATTACGATGAAGCCTATTGTGTCCCCGGCCTGTTGCAGGAGGTGCAGCGCGGCGTTGCCGACGGTGCCGACGCGGTCGTCGTCGCCTGTTTCGACGACCCGGGTGTCGATGCCTGCCGCGAAGTCGTCCCGGTTCCGGTGATCGGCATCTGTCACGCCGCCATGCAGGTCGCCGTCAACGTCGCACACAGCTTTTCCGTGGTCACCACGCTCGGCCGCTCCGTACCGATCGTCGAGGATCTGGCGCGCCGGTATGGCATGGCCGACCGTTGCCGCCGGGTGCGCGCGGCCGAGGTGCCGGTTTTGGCGCTTGAAGAGGACGGCGGTGCGGCGGCAACCGTGCGCGCCGAGGTCATGGCGGCCCTGGCAGAGGACCGGTGCGAAGCCGTGCTGCTCGGTTGCGCCGGCATGGCCGACCTGGCCGCCGAATTGACGGCAGAAACGGGTGTGCCGGTCATCGACGGGGTGGCGGCGGCAGTCAAGCTGGCGGAAGCATTGGTCGGCCTGGGCATGACCACAAGCAAGGTCGGGGCCTTTGCGGTGCCGCGGGTAAAGCCTTACGCTGGGCAGTTCGTCGCGGCAGCGCCGGGAGGAGAACTGGATGAGCGATAGCTATCCGCGCGACATGGTTGGATACGGCCGCATGCCGCCGGACCCGAAGTGGCCGGGCGGTGCGCGTCTCGCGGTGCAGTTCGTCATGAACTACGAGGAGGGCGGCGAGAACAACATCCTGCATGGTGACGCTGCCTCGGAAGCCTTCCTGTCGGAATCCATCGGCGCCGAGCCTTTGGTGGGTCAGCGCAATATGAACATGGAGTCGGTCTACGAATACGGTTCGCGGGCCGGTTTCTGGCGTATCTGGCGGCTCTTTACCGAACACGGCCTGCCATTGACGGTTTACGCCGTCGGCATGGCGATGGAACGTAATCACGATGCCGCCGCCGCTATGGTCGAAGCCGGCTGGGAGGTTGCCAGCCACGGCTATCGCTGGATCGACTATCACGATGTCGACGAAGCCGTTGAGCGCGAGCATATCGTCAAGGCTGTCGCGGCAATCGAAACGGCGACCGGCCGGCGGCCGGTGGGGTGGTACACCGGACGGATCAGTCCGAACACGCGGCGCCTCGTCATCGAACACGGCGGTTTCCTTTACGACTCCGACAGCTACGCCGACGACCTGCCCTACTGGACGCACGAGTTCGGGGCGCCGCATCTGATCATCCCCTATACCCTCGACACCAACGACATGCGCTTCGCCGTAGCGCAGGGATTCAACTCCGGCGATCAGTTCTTCGCCTACCTGCGCGATGCCTTCGACAGCCTTTACGCCGAAGGTGGCGATGCGCCGAAGATGATGTCAATCGGATTGCACTGCCGGCTGGTCGGCCGCCCGGGGCGGATCGCCGCGCTACGGCGTTTTCTGTATCACGTTCAAAGTCATGATGCCGTGTGGGTCTGTCGCCGCGAGGACATTGCGCGACACTGGCACGAACATCACGCACCGTAAGCCATAGGAGAGCAAGTCATGCGTTTGATTGGCGTCGATGTGGGCGGAACCTTCACCGATATTGTCTACACCGACACGGATGCCGGCCTCGTGCACATCCACAAAACGCCGACGACGTTGGACGACCCGTCCCGTGGCGTGATCGACGGTGCGCTGGAGCTTTGCCGTCGGCACGATGTCGACCCGGCCGGTATCGACCATCTCCTGCATGGCACGACCATCGCGACGAATGCTGTGCTGGAGTATGACGGCGCCAAGGTCGGTATGGTGACGTCCGAGGGCTATCGCGATGTGGTGCACATCGGACGGCATCAACGGCCGGAGCACTACTCGATCATGCAGGAGATTCCCTGGCAGGACCGTCCCCTGGTCCGTCGTCGCTTCCGCAAAACCGTTCCTGAGCGGCTGACGCCGCCCACGGGCGAGGTCCTTGAACCGCTGGACGAAGAAGCTGTCCGCGCCGCTGCGCGCGAACTTAAGGCGGCTGGTGTTGAAGCGATTGCCGTCTGTTTCCTGTTTTCCTATCTCGACCCTGCGCATGAGGAGCGTGCCAGGGAGATCCTGCTGGAAGAATACCCCGGATGCTTCGTCACCACTTCCGCCTCGGTGTCGCCGCAGTTCCGCGAGTTCGAGCGCTTCACCACTGCGTCGATGAACGCGTTCATCGGCCCCAAAGTGCGAAACTACGTTGCTCAACTCGAAGCCAACATGGGAAGCAGCGGCATCGGCGCCGACCTTCACGTCATGGGCTCCAACGGAGGTGCGGCGACCGCCAACATGGTCGCGGAACGGCCGATTCTGACGCTGCTGTCCGGTCCGGCGGCCGGGGTCCTCGGCGGTGCCTGGAGCGGCGAACTGTCGGGCCTCAACAACCTGATCACCTTCGATGTCGGCGGCACGTCGGCCGACATCGGCATCGTTGTCGATGGCGAATTCGCCGAAGCAACGGCACGGGATACCTGGATCGGCGGCTACCCCGTCCTGGCGCCGATGATCGAAATTCACACCATTGGCGCCGGCGGCGGTTCTATCGCGTTCGCCGATGCCGGTGGGGCATTTCGGGTCGGCCCACGCAGCGCCGGCGCCCGGCCTGGGCCCGCGGCCTACGGTCATGGCGGCGACCGGCCGACCGTGACCGACGCGCACGTCGTGCTCGGCTATCTCGACCCGGCCAACTTCCTCGGCGGTGAAATGTCGCTCGACGTGGCCGCCGCGACAGCGGTTATTCAGGGACTGGCGGACGATCTTGGCATGGATCTTTACGACACGGCTGCCGGCGTGTTGACGATCCTGAATGCCAACATGGCCAACGCCATTCGCTCGCGCACCGTGCAGAAGGGTCACGATCCGCGCGACTTTGCATTGGTGGCGTTCGGCGGTGCCGGGCCATTGCATGCTGTCGAGGTCGCCCGACTGCTGGATATCCCCCAGGTCATCGTCCCGGCGTTTCCCGGCATCACGTCAGCCGTCGGTCTGCTGACGACCGATTTGAAGTATGACGCGATCAGGACCGAATTTCAGGTCGACGACGCGCTGGATCTGGAACGCCTGACTCAGGACTTCGGTGCGATGGAAGTGCAGCTGGGTGAGCAGTTGCAGGCCGACAAGGTCCCGCTCGACGCCGTTTCGTTCCGGCGCGCTGGCGATCTGCGCTA
>JANQLP010000041.1 GCA_028280515.1 Hyphomicrobiales bacterium | reverse complement strand
TTGACAAATACGCTGCCAACTTCGCGCGGCTTGCACCAAAAGATCGCCATGATGACAAGCTGGAGGCACCGTTCGCCGCATTGGTGAAGGCCAGTCAGGCAAATTGGCGATCGGAGTCCGGCATTCGTATCATCGTCCATTTGGCTGATCACGGTAATCGCGATTCTGAAATTCGTACGAGCAACAGGCTAAAGGTTGAGGAGCGCATCACCGTCAACGATGTTGTTGGTGCGCTAAGACAGAAACGAATAATCTACATACCGGTTTCAGTACTTGGGCGGCCGAAGGAGCATGGTCAAGAAGCGATCGAAGCGCGCGACGCATTCTTGCGGCAGGCACGTAGGATTTTGACGGATCGTGGGCTTCCTGGAGAGGTTCGCCTGAGCTATTCGTCGACAAAGCGAGCGGAGACAGCCGAACAGAGGCGGAAAGCTGTTTTTGGCGAGCTTAATAGGGCGCTGTCGATCTATACAACTGCTGACCGACTAACGGTGTTACGCGAGTTATGTAGCCAAGCGAAAGATGGCCCACATTGCAAACAATTGGAAGCTGAGCTGAAAGATCATGCGCGTGGCGGTTCGGTGGCGCGGATCGCACAGGTAGTTACGGAAGAAAGGGGTCTAACTCAAGAGCAGATCGAGAACCTGTTTTCGCGAAGCGAGACAGTTACTTACGCGTACTTGCGCCCGGTCCGTAGGACTCAACGGATCGACACTCTGACTTATTGGGTCGCGTTAGGACGCAACGAGCTACGACCGTTACGCCGGGCTATGGATGAACTCTGCCAAATCGTGAAACCGGATTCGGAAGGCGGACCGATCGGTCCGCGCATTGCGGCAGCGATGCGAACGACCACGGCCGTCGCTTCTGGGCAGGACGTGCCGGAGAGCGCTTTGTTGGCAACAGTTCTTTCGCTACCCTTCTGGGAGAAGATGGAAGTTCTCAGCCATTCGTTAAGAGAAATTGACCAGATGATCCAGGCAAATGATCCAAAGGTCTTACGCGGATGGCGTTTCCGGTTCTGCCGTTCGGGTGCGTTACTTGGTCATGTCGAGCAAGGTCGACGGATTTCGGACCTTGGTGCATTAGAACCAAATCGCCAAGGCCTGGTGGCGGACGTGCCGCGGAGCGTTCTTCAAAGTTACGAATGGTGGGTGCAAACGGAACGTGGCGAAGGATTTTACTATATTCCGATCGAGTATCTACCCTGAATCGGTCGGTGAGTCCTACAGGCCGCCGGCCCTTAGCGGGATGAGTTTGCGTGGATTCGGTTTGGGATTCTCGAAGTCAGCAAGGAAACGTAGTCGGCGCGGGCGCGATCGGCCGGATGTCGCGCAGCGGCGGGGACGGTGTATCAAGTATC
The DNA here is from genome assembly GCA_028280515.1 of Hyphomicrobiales bacterium. GTDB lineage: Bacteria > Pseudomonadota > Alphaproteobacteria > Rhizobiales > Methyloligellaceae > UBA2767. Next base: position 990 of record JANQLP010000041.1, on the reverse strand, counting down.
GGGGGGATTGCACCTGAGCGCTTGATTTTCATCGACGAGCTGAAGCAAGGGTAACCTGGTCCCGCGGTGCGGATGGGCGCCGCGGCCCATGGCTTACTGCCAAGTCCCGCATGGCAGTAATGCGGTCCTTGAGCATCGGGTCAGCGAGATCAGCGACGCCGTTCACGAGCTGCGGCGAGTCCCGACGCTCATGAGCAAATCGTCAAATGCGGGCGGGTCGCCAAAGATCATGCCGGTCATTACGCGATAATCGGTGTTCAGCTGATCGGGCATGCCGTCGTTTGGGACCAGCGCAAGACTGCTTGGCTTGGCGCTCGCCAGATCGAAGTCTGGCCGGTTGAAGAGCATTCGCGCGTGCGCGACGCAGTCTGCGGCCAACACTACGTCGGCAGCAGCCGCCGAGTCGATCCGCGTCTGGGTCAGACGATAAAGGTCATAATAGCCTCACGGAGCCGGGGGAAGGCGCGCGGCGCAGTTCAACGATTGGTGCCTTTCGGTTGATGAGCTGGTCGGGAACCACTTCCGTCGGGTGATGACCGGTCAAGCCGTACAGCTTCCGATGGGGATTCAGGCAACGGCGGCAATCGTGCCGGCGCACTACGCGTCGGAGGAACAGGTGGCGCGCGCGCTCGCCCGCCTTGGCAAGCCAGCGGCTGCTGCGCTGATTGAGGACAAGCTTCCGATAACGAAGGCGATCCACTGGTAGTTTCCCTGCCGACAAGCGCTGGTAAGACGCGCATCGCCAAGCTTTGCATTCTGCGATGCCTGGCCGGTGGCAAGCGGGTGGTCTTCATCACTCCGCTACGTGCGCTTTCGGCCCAGACGGAAACCACGCTGCAGAGGGCCTTCGGCCCACTCGGCAAGACAGTCTCGGCGCTCTACGGCAGCATCGGGATCAGCGGCTTCGACGAGGACGCGATCCGGGAGCGGGACATCGAGGTAGCGACGCCGGAGAAGCTCGAGTTCGCGCTGCGCAATGATCCATCGCCC
>JANQLP010000242.1 GCA_028280515.1 Hyphomicrobiales bacterium | reverse complement strand
CGGCTCCATCTTCGCCCATTGGGCGTCAGTCAGTACGAATCGGTCCATCCGAAGCTTGAATCACATTCAAGCTCAAACGTGAATCCCCACAGACCTTAGCCGACCTCGACCGTGATCGCGTCGCCCGGATTGACCGCCGAGAGTGTGCGCACGTCGTCCAGCGCCCGGGCCCAGATGTTGCACGGGCTGGCGAGCCGTGTTTCGTCGCCCTGTGAGATCGGCGTGCGGCCGAATCCGATGGCGATGGCATCGCCATCCGGCCAGAACGCGATTTCGCCCGGTTCCACCACATCGCGGGCATCTGCCTCGCGCGCAACGCTCACAGGGGTGGAAAAATACACTTCCTCGCCCCAGGTCTGGGCGCTCGATTGAAACGGGACCGCACCCAGGATCGCCTGTGCCGTCGGCGTATCGAGAACCTCAACGCGGACCGTAACATCACCGGCCGTTATCCTGATTTCGCTCAATGACCTCTCCTGATTGTGATTTGCGTGCACAAAATTGACCCATAACACACTTATACCGGTGCGGCAGTGTAGCAGGTGTGGACAGTTGAACGGTCGGATAGAGGGTTTAAGCGAACATGTTACGACGTATTCCGGAGAACGAATTGACCGTCAGGCCCGCTGATCGTCTCAAGGTTGACTTGGCGTCACTTGCGACCGCGCTGCCACCGCATCGCTATTCCCAAGAGGAAGCCCACACGCTGGCACGCGAAATGTTCCCGGCGTATGAGCATCTTGAGAGCGTGTTCGCCAACACCGGCATCGCGCATCGCTACTCCTGCGTCCCGCTCGAATGGTTCTTCGAACCCCACGATTGGGTGGACCGGAACGCGGTCTATGAGCAGGCGGCCATGGAACTCCTTGAGCGGGCCGCACGTGAGGCGATGGCGAAGGCCGACGCCGGACCGCAGGAGATCGGGGCGATCGTCACCGTCTCGACCACGGGCCTGAGCGTTCCCAGTCTCGATGCCAAACTGCTCCATCGCCTCGGGCTCGACCCGACCACCGAGAGACTGCCGGTCTTCGGGCTGGGTTGCGCAGGCGGCGTTTCCGGCATGTCGCGGGCCGCGCGGCTCGCAACGACCTTTGAGGGAGAATATGTCCTGATGCTGTGCGTCGAGTTGTGCGGTCTCAACTTCCGGCAGAGCGATGCGAACAAGGTCAACTACATTTCAAGCGCCCTCTTCGGCGACGGCGCCGCCGCTCTGCTGGTAAAGGCGAACGGCCATGACAGACAGAGCAGTTCAGGCGTTGGCAGAATCCTTGCCGTCGGCGAACACAACTGGCCGGACACACTGGACATGATGGGCTGGTCCATCGAGCGCGACGGTTTCGGCGTCGTCATGAGCACGCAGATTCCAAAGTTCGCCCGCAGCGGTTTGCGTGCCGCGGCAGATGCGTTTCTTGCAAGGAACGGTTTGGGGTTCGAGGACATCGCGGGGCTCGTGTCGCACCCGGGCGGCCGCAAGGTCCTCGAAGCCATCACCGACGCGCTCGAACTCGACGACCATGCCCTGGTGCATTCCTGGGATGTTCTGCGGGACTACGGCAATATGTCATCGCCCACCGTGTTGTTCGTGCTGGATCGAACCGTTGCCGCGAACAGCGAAGGCCCGCACCTTATGATCGCATTCGGTCCCGGTTTCACGGTTTCGTTTGCACTGATCGACCTTTCACGCACATAGTCCAGATCATGTTTGGAATCGCACAAATTGTGGCCTTGTTGCTGCTTGCGCAACGCGGGCTGGAAGAGATCTACTCCGCCGCGAATACCAGGCGGCTGCTCGCCCAGGGCGCCCGCGAGGTCGGCGCGCAGTATTACCCTGTCGTCGCGACCGCGCACCTGGGATGGATCGCCGGGATCTTCCTGTTGATTTCTCCGAACGCAACGGTCTACTGGCCGTTGCTCATGGCTTACCTCCTGTTGCAGGTGGTCAGGTACTGGGTGATCGCCACACTGGGACGATACTGGACGCATCGCATCATCACGCTCGATGGCGCACCGGTGATCACGGACGGCCCGTACCGTTTCACCCGTCATCCGAACTATGCCGTCACGCTGATCGAAACCCTGCTGCTGCCGCTCGCGTTTGGCGCCTGGGGTTTCGCGCTCATCATGACCGCGATCTGGGCCGCGGTGCTGCACTACAAGATTCTGCTGGAGGATTCGGCGATCGCCGACCGGCGTGCGGGAAGTAACACGACCGGCGCTACGCCGGGGCCGGCCCAAAAATCAGAACAGCATTGAGCCCGCCAAACGCGAACGAATTCGACATGGCGTATGTCACCTCACGCTCGCGGGCTTCATTGGGCGTATAGTCGAGATCGCATTCCGGATCCGGCTCATGGAAGCCGATGGTCGGCGGGATGATATTCTCTTCTATCGCCTTGATCGCGGCGACAGCCTCGACCCCGCCCCCGGCGCCAAGACAATGGCCATGCATCGACTTCGTCGAGGAGATGGCGAGATTGTTGGCGGCATTGCCGAACACCTTGCGGATCGCCCGTGTCTCGTTCACGTCGTTCACCGTGGTGGCCGTACCGTGCGCATTGATGTAATCGATCTCGCCCGGCGATAGCCCGGCATCATCAAGCGCAATCTGCATCGCGCTCGAGGCGCCCTCGATCGACGGGTTCACCATATCCGCCGCGTCCGACGTCATGCCGTAACCCACGATCTCGGCCAGGATGTTTGCGCCGCGCGTCTTGGCATACTCATACTCTTCGAGCACGAACACGCCTGCGCCTTCGCCGAGCACGGTTCCATTCCGGTTCTTGGCAAACGGGAACAGTCCGTCAGGGCTGAGCACGCGCATGGCCTGCCACGCGCGCGTCGTGCCCCAGTTGAGCGACGCTTCCGAGGCGCCGCCGATTCCGAGATCGCACATCCCTTCACGGATCATCCGGTAGACGACGCCGATGGAATGCGGTGCGGTTGAGCACGCGCTCACAACGCCGAAACACGGGCCGGTAATGCCGTACTCGATGCTGACATGGGCCGCCGCTGACGAACCGATCGTTTTCAGCAGCGTCAGCGGGTGTGTCGCGCGCTTCTTCTCTTCGAACAGCGCCTTGTAGGACATCTCCATGGTGGAGATGCCGCCGATGCCGGATCCGATGATGCAGGCGGCGCGATACGCCTCCTCGCCCTTGAGAGGCATTTCAAGGCCTGACTGCTCGACCGCCTCTTGCGCGGCACAACCGGCAAACTGGGAGTACCGGTCCGCAAGCAGGAACTGCTTCGACCCGCAACGCTCCTTCGGATCGAAACCCTTCACCTCACCGGCGATGGTGATATAGAGCTCGTCCGTCGGGAACAACGATACCTCGCCGATCCCGCAGTCGCCCTTTTTGAGCGCGCTCCAAAAGGCGTCTTGCCCGATCCCGACCGATGATACGACACCTTGGCCGGTCACTACGACGCGCCTGCGATCCTTAGGCTGTGCCATTTATCTGAAGATGTAATTGGACTGCACACATGACCCGCGAGCGCGGTGTGTGACCAGTCGTTGCTACGCTGCAGCTCCGGAAGACTTGCTTTCGGCAATGATGGATTTCACCTTGTCGACCACCGAGCCGACCGTCGCGAAATCCTCGACCTCTTCGTTCGCGTTGTAAGGAATCTCGATACCAAATGTGTCTTCGATATCGAACACAATCACGGCGAGGTCCAGTGATTCAATGTCAAGATCAGTCAGAGGCGTATCCAACGCTATCGAGTCGGACGGCTCCTTCATATTCTTCTTCAGAATATCGATGATCTTGGTGGCCACTTCGTCCATATCGCTCTCCCTGCCCCGAAGTATGATGGCGGAGCTTCGTCAAATTTCCCAAACTGCTAATGCAATCGGTACGTTTGGGCAAGCCGCGCGTTCACTTAGTCCTAAAATGAGACTAAGTCTAGGGTGACGCGTAAATGAAACAACCTGGCGCATCAACACCTTCACGCACGCTGGCCCGTTCATGTTTCGTCTCCATTTGGACATCCTGAACGACAATTGCAAGTGATGAAGGCATATTTGGGTTAAGATCAAACCCTTGGAAGGTGACCGGACTCCGGTCTTGCATGAGGCCCGTTTGCGCTTCGCGCTCCCGGGACCCGCATTACGTACAGGAAGCCACACGATTCGGCCAATGACAAAATCCCGCAAAACAACCGCGACAAAACCACATCCCGGCAAACAGAAATACCCGTGGCTCCAGGGCTATCCGGACGGCGTGCAATGGGACGCGCAGTTCGTGGCCGAGCCCCTGAGCGCCGTTCTGGACCGAACGATTGAACGGTGCAGTGACAAGACCTGCACTTATTTCATAGGAAAAACAACAACCTACTCTGAGATTGGCAAACTGGTCGACCGTTGTGCGCAAGGCCTGCAGGCGATCGGCGTGCAAAAGGGACGGAAGGTGGGCCTGCTGCTTCCGAACTGTCCCGCATACGTCGTCTTCTTCTTCGGCATTCTGAAAGCGGGTGGGACTGTGGTGAACTGCAATCCGCTCTACACGGTCGAGGAGCTGGACCATCAGCTCAGGGACAGCGAGGCGGATATTCTGGTCACGCTGGACCTCGCCGTGCTGTTCGACAAGGCGGAAGGACTGCTTGAGCGCGGGACTCTGGAGAACGCGATCGTCTGCTCCTTCACGGACATGCTGACGTCCCTAAAGGGGCTGCTGTTCCGTATACTAAAGTCGAAGAATCTGGCGCGGCCTCACAACTCTGAGTTGCGATCACGAATCATTTCAGAACGTAACATTCTCGACAATGAGGGACGTCCGGACCCTGTCGAAATCGACCTCGAAAAAGACATCGCCGTCCTGCAATACACCGGCGGCACGACCGGCATACCGAAGGCCGCGATGCTCACCCACTCCAACCTCTCGATCAACATCCAGCAGGTGAACGCATGGTGTGCCGATCTGCTGAGTGACGACGAGCGCATTCTGGCGATCCTTCCGCTGTTCCACGTCTTTGCCATGACCTCGGTTCTGAATTTCGGCGTCGCGCGCGGCTACGAACTCGTTCTGATGCCGCGTTTCGACATCGATGATGCGCTCAAGCTCATTTCGAAGACGCGGCCGACGATCTTCCCGGGTGTCCCGACGATCTACAACGCCATCCTGCATCATCCGAAAACAAAGTCCCTCGATCTGTCCTCGCTGAAATTCTGTATCTCCGGCGGCGCGGCCCTGCCGGTCGAGGTGAAGCGCGCGTTCGAGGCGGTTTCGGGATGCGCCCTGGTCGAGGGCTACGGGCTGAGCGAAACGTCTCCGGTCGCAACCTGCAATCCGCCGCACGACTCCGCCGTGGAAGGATCCATCGGCCTGCCTTTGCCGGCCACCAGGATATCGATCCGGTCCATCGACGACCCGACCAAGGAAAAGGCCTTGGGCGAGAACGGCGAAATCTGCATCGCCGGCCCGCAGGTCATGCCCGGTTACTGGCAGAAGCCGGACGAAACGAAGGACGCGTTCACGGGCGAGTTCTTCCGCTCAGGCGATGTCGGATACATGGACGAAAACGGGTTCATCTTCATCGTCGACCGCCTCAAGGACATGATCAACGCGGCCGGGTTCAAGATCTATCCGCGCCAGATCGAAGAGGCGATCATTCAGCATGAGGCCGTAGAAGAGGTCACGGTGATTGGCGTGGAGGACGAGTATCGCGGCGAGGCACCGGCCGCCTATATCAAGCTGCGCAAGGGGCACACGGCCACGCGCGATGAAATCCTCGCGTTTCTGAAACCGAAAATCTCCAAGATCGAAATGCCGCGCGACATCGAGTTCCGCGACGAGTTGCCGAAGACAATGATTGGCAAGCTGTCGAAGAAGGAACTGCGCGAGGAGCGTGCCGCGTCCGCTAGCGCCGACGAATAAGGCAGTCGGCCCCTGCCGACTTCAACCGCTGGCAGAAATTGACGGCGGCGCTCTGTTGCGCCATCGGTCCGACACCGACCCGGTACCAGATGCCGCGCTGCCCCAGATCAGCCCGCAGAACTTCCGGCCGCAGCCCGCCGAGCAATCGCGGATAGCGCCGTTGCAGATCGCTGAATGCGCGCAGCGCCTCGTTCTGACTCTGCCGCGCCGCAACCTGCACCAGGTATCCGCCGGTGCGCGGGATGGCCGCGGTAACGGCTGGCGGTGGAGGCGGCGCGACGGCCTGGCGCGGCGGCGCCGGCGGTCGGGCCTGCGGACGCGGCTGGGCCGGAGGGCGCGGTTGTATCCGCTGCTGAACTTGCGGTGCACGCGCCTGCATCTGCGGCTGCACCGGCGCAGGCCGTGCCGCGGCCGGCGGCTGCGCGGGGGCGGGTCTCGCGACACGCGGCGCCGGCGGAGGTGCCGGCCGCGCAACGCGTGGCGCCGCTGGAGGTGCGGCCTGAGCGGGCGGCTTCTTGGCGATCTGCAGGTTCGGAGCCGGCTGGTTCAGGGGCTGCGTTCGTGTCCAGTATTTGGTCCGGCACGGCCACCCGCTCGACAGGCAGCCGCGAAGCTCGACCGTGTCCTGTTGCACCTTGAGGTGCTTCAGATAATAGACTTTCCCGACTTCCGGGTCGTAAATCTGGCCCTGCCATGTGTTGGGGCCGATCTTTTTGGTGTTGAGCAGCACATCGATGCCCACGACCTGACGCCCGCGCAGCGAAGGATCAGGATTAAGAATGTCGCGCCAGGGCTGTCCCTTCTCGTCGTTGGGCTCCTTGAGCCAGACGATCTTGCCGCACAGGCTGTTTTCGCCGCACTCCTTGAGCACGATCTTGCCCTTCTTGTCGGTATTCAGCCAGGTGCCCAAATTCGCTTGCGCGTCGGTTGGAGCTGAAACGGCAAAGCCAGCCGCCGCGATCACCACAACCGATTGCAGACCCGCGCGAACCTTTCGCGCCCGCCTGCTGCCCCCGCTTTGCAAGTTCGGTCCGGTCACTTCACAGTCCTTTCAAGCCGATCCAATGAGTACCGCCAGTACGAGCCGTCTATACGCTCCGGGAACTTCCTCCGTGTTCGTCCGATTGTGCCGAATCAGGTGATTTTGTCTGCAAATCGGTTGAGCCAGCCTTAACGGAGGCCATTTTCTCCTGAGCGCTTTCCAAAATCGCCGTAACGCCCATACCGCCGGCAGTGCACACGGATATAAGGCCTCTCGCCGTCGGTTTCGAGGCCAGTAGTTTTGCCAGCGACCCTAATATTCTACCGCCAGTCGCGGCAAAAGGATGGCCAAACGCTATGCTGGACCCCTTTACGTTCAATTTATGGCGGTCGATGGAACCGAGCGGTGCGTCCTTCCCGAGCATTTCCTTGCAATACTCAGCCGACTCCCAGGCCTTCAGCGTGCACAAGACCTGTGCGGCGAATGCCTCGTGAATCTCGTAATAATCGAAATCCTGCAGTTTCAGGCCGGCCCGGTCGATCATCTTTGAAACGGCGATGGTCGGGGCCATCAGCAGTCCCGCACCTGCGACATAATCCACCGCCCAATGCTGGCCGTGCGTCAGATACGCGGATACAGGCAGATCGTGTTTGGCGGCCCACTCCTCGGAAGCGAGAAGAACCGCGGACGCCCCGTCGGTCAGAGGCGTCGAGTTTGCCGCCGTCAGCGTGCCGCGCTTGGAGCGTTCAAAAGCGGGTTTGAGGTCGGCCATGGCCTTCAGATCGATATCCGCCCGCAGATTGTCGTCGCGGAACACCCCGGCGCACGGCACCAGCAGATCGTCCTGAAAGCCCTCGTCGTAGGAGGCGGCAGCGTGCTTGTGGCTGTGATAGGCGAGCTCATCCTGCGCATCGCGCGGTATCTGCCATTCCTGGGCCATCAACTCGCAATGCTGACCCATGCTGAGCCCGGTCCGCGGCTCGGCCACGCTGGGCGGTTCGGGCGCCAGCTCAACCGGGGAAAAACCTTTAAAAACAGAGACCTTTTCCTTGAGGCTCCGGGCGCGTGAAAGCCGGATCAGCCGTTGCGCGAACTTGCGGCGGAACACGATGGCGGAATCGGACACCGTATCGGAACCGCAGGCTATGCCGCACTCGATCTCGCCCGTTGCGATCTTTGCGCTGATGCCCAGCGCCGCCTGCAGGCTGGTGCCGCACGCCTGCATCATGGTCACGCCCGGCGTGGACGGCGCGAGCGTGCTGCCGACCACGGCTTCACGCGTCAGGTTCCAGTCCTTTGCGTGGGTGACGACGGCGCCACCGGTCACCTCGTCGACATGCGCGCCTTCGAGGTCGTACCGCGCCGCCAGGCCGTCGAGCACGGTGACGAGCATCTCCAGATTCGTCAGGTCCGCATACGCCCCATAGGAGCGGCAGAACGGGATACGTACGCCGCCGATGACCGCAACCCGCCGCATCGCTTTCTCCGCCATGGCCGCCCTCCGGAGCCTCAGGCCGCTTCCGCGGCGCGCTTGTCCCGATTTCTGTAGTGCAAAGGCCCGCCCCTGAACGGAGCAAAGCCGGTACCGAAGATGACACCCGCATCGACATGATCAGCGCTCTCCACAATGCGCTCGGACAGCGCACGCTCACACTCGTCGATCAGCGGCTTTACCAGATCGCGTCCGAGAGTCACAAGGTCATCCTCGTCAAACGAGACCTTCTGACGTTTCGGCTTGCCTTTCTCCCAGACATAGAACCCCTCGCCGGTTTTCTTGCCGAGCTTGCCGTTTACAACGAGGCGGTCGAGCTCGCTGTCCGCAACCGGACCGAGTCCCAGCGTCTCCGCGACATGTTTGCAAATGTCCAGTCCCACCACGTCGCATAGTTCGAGCGGCCCCATCGGCATGCCGAAATTGAGTGCCGCCTGATCGATCTTCTCACGCGGTTCGCCTTCCTGATACCGCCGCACGGCGTCCAGCATGTAGGGCGCAAGCACACGATTGACGAGGAAGCCCGGGCAGCTCTTGACGATCAGGGGGAACTTGCGAATGGCGGTGACGAACGCGCAGCCCTTGCGCACTTCCGCCTCGCGGCTCCCCGCCCCCATGATGACTTCGACAAGGGGCAGCTGCGGCACCGGGTTGAAGAAATGCAGGCCGATGAGCCGGGCCGGGTCCTTCAGCGACTGGGCGATGTCCTCGATCTTCAACGACGAGGTGTTGGTGGCGAGCACCGCCCCCGGCCTGATTTTGGTTTCGAGATCCGCAAACACCTTTTGCTTGATTTCAAGCTTCTCGACGATCGCCTCGATGATGACGTCGGCGCGGGCGATGTGCTTGCCGTCCTTGTCGGAAATCAGGCGCGCAACCGCCGCATCGACGTCCCGCTTCGTGCGGAACCGCTTCTTGAACAGATTCTTCGCGCGCACCATCGCCTTCTTGAGTTGATCGTCGTTCAGATCCTGGAGGCTGGCCTGCATGCCGCACACCACGCACCAGGCCGCAATGTCCGCGCCCATCGTCCCGGCGCCGACCACGTGAACCCGCAACGGTTCGAACGTGCCCTTCGGCGCTTCGCTCTTGAGCATCTCGGTGAGCCGGAACACCCGGCGCAGATTACGTGCGGTATCGCTGGTCATGAGCGGTGCAAAGAGACGCGTCTCCGCGGCTTTCATGCGCCGCCGGCTGTCGCCGAACTCGGAAAACAGCTCAATCAGCTTGAACGGCGCGGGATAGTGGTCTTCGCGCACCTTCTCGGCGGTTTTCTTTCGCATCTGCTTGACCAGGAACTCGCGAAACGGCGCCTTGCGCAGCAGCTTCTTCCACCAGGCCGCGCCCTTGGACTTGCGCTTCTGCAACACCGCCTTGCGCGCCGCCCATCTGAGCCGATGGTGGGTCGGTACGAGCTGGTCGACGATGCCGATGGCGCGCGCCGGTCCCGGCCGCAACATGCGGCCCGTCAGCATCATCTGCATGGCAGACATGGCGCCGGCCAGCTCGATCGAGCGCACCGTGCCGTTAAGACCGGGAAAGATGCCGAGCTTCACTTCCGGAAAGCCGAGCCGCGTGCCCTCTTCCCGGTCGGCAATGCGGTAATGGCAGGCCATGGCGAGCTCAAGACCGCCGCCGAGGCAATAGCCGTGGATCGCCGCCACGACCGGAACGCGGAGTTTCTCGATACGGTCGAACAAGTCTATGGTCGCCGTCACGGCCTCGGCAACCTGTTCGGTGTCTCCGAGATTGTCGAATTCACGAATATCGGCCCCGGCAATGAAATTGTCCTTGCCGGATATGATCACCAGACCGCGCACCTCGCCCTTGTCCGCCGCATCTTCCACCTTGGAGATGATCGATGCCAGCTCGAGGGTCGGTCTGTGGCCGAGCGAATTCATCGACTCGCCCTGCCGGTCGAACACGGCCCAGGCGATATCTTCGAAATCGATCTCGAACCGCCAGTCCTTCAGATCTTTGACGTCGGGCGGGGTAGTTTGGACGTCCACAGAGGATGTGTCTGTCATTCGGCTGCCAGGCTTTTGCTTTCGGAACTCTTATAGTGCGGAACGACTTCCGCCGGATCAAAATCATCGACCGCGATGACGCGGGCAACCAGGGCTTCCAGTTCGTTCAGTGCAGTCGCCTCGTCGTCCGTAATCGCGCCGGCCTTCCTTGCGTCGGCGATCCAGTCATTGGCGTGAGTGCGCTGGATAATGCCGGACCGGACGGCCTTTTCAAGCTTCTTGTCGGCTTCCTGCGCGGCAATGATCCTGGTGAGCGTATGCTCAAGAATGCCCAGCGGATCGTCCGGATCGTCAGTGACGTAGATGTCGCGCGTGAGACGATCGCGCACCTCGCCCGGCTCCAACACGGCGCGCGCGAGATCCTTGCCAAGCCGATCGGTGGCCGGGCGCCGGCGGGCGCCAAAGGGGAACGCCAGCGGATAGATCAGGTAGCGGACCGGCGTCACGGGAAAATTGTCGAGCACGCCCTTGATCGCCTGCTGAAACCTGTACAGGCAATTGGCGGCGCAATAGTCCACGATCTTGCGGTCCGCGGATGGCTGACCGTCATCCTCGAACCGTTTCAGGACACAGGACAGCAGATAGAGCTCCGACAGCGCGTCGGCGAGCCTCCCGGTGATCTTCTGTTTGATCTTCAGGCCACCGCCAAGGCTCACCACACTCACATCGGCAACGAGCGCAAAGGTGCGCGCGCTGCGTGCAAGCTGGCGATACCAACGGCTGGTCGCACGCGCCTGGGACGGCGCGCTTGCCAGATAGCCGCCCGTCAGGTTGTGAAACAGGGAGCCGAAGATATTGGCAACCGTGTACGCCACGTGGCCTTCGAAAGCTTGCTCGAATTCGTCAATTCCGATCTCGGGATCGGGCTCGCGCAGCGCCAATATCTCCTTGTAGAGCCAGGGGTGACTGCGAAGCGCCCCTTGCGCGAATGTGATGAGCGTCCGGGTGAGGATGTTGGCGCCCTCGACCGTGATCGCGACGGGCACAGCCTGATAACCGGTCTGCAGGTAATTGGACGGGCCGTCACAGATGGCGCGCCCGCCATGGATGTCGAACGCGTCGTTGATCGCCCGCCGCATGCGCTCGGTCGTCTGATATTTGAGGATCGCGGAAATCACCGAGGGTTTCTCGCCCGCGGACACCATGGACGCCGTTACCGAACGTCCCGCCTCGTTCACATAGGCCGTCTCGACCAGACGGGCGAGCGGCTCCTCGATGCCCTCCATGAACCCGATCGGCAGACCGAACTGCTTGCGAATGCGAGCGTAGGCCGATGTTGCGCGGAGCGCCCCCTTGGCCGCCGCCGTGCTCGACGCTGGCAGCGAAATGGACCGCCCTTCGGAGAGGCATTCCATGAGCATGCGCCAGCCCTGCCCGATGCCCTCTTTGCCGCCGACCACCCAGTCGAGCGGGACGAACACATCCCTGCCCCAGTTGGGACCGTTCGGGAACGCGACGCCCCCCGGCAAATGCCGGCGACCGATTTCCACTCCTTTGTGGTCGGTTGGAATGAGTGCGACCGTAATGCCGAGTTCCTCTTCACCGCCGAGCAGCCCGTCCGGATCAATGGCGATGAATGCGAGGCCAAGCAGCGTCGCATTGGGCCCGAGCGAAATGTACCGCTTCTCCCAATTGAGCTTCAGGCCGAGCGTTTCCTTGCCGCCGACCTTCTGCTTGCACACGACCCCGATGTCGCGCATCGCCGCCGCATCGGAGCCGGATGTCGGTCCGGTCAGGCCGAAACAGGGAATCTCCTTGCCCGTCGCTAAGCGCTTCAGGTACTTCGTCTTCTGCTTGTCGGTCCCGTAACGTTCGATCAGTTCGCCCGGACCAAGCGAATTCGGCACCATGACAATCACGGCAACGTCCGGGCACCGCGATGAAATCTTGCCGATGATCAGCGATTGCGCCTGGGCGGAGAAGCCGAGGCCGCCATGCTCCTTCGAGATCAGCATCCCGAGGAAGCCCTTCTCGGAGATGAATTTCCAAACCTCTTTCGGAATATCGCGCCGGTTATGGCGGATATCCCAGTCGTCGAGCATCCGGCACAGCTCCTCGGTCGGGCCTTCGAGGAATTCACGTTCCTCGGCGGAGAGCGTGGGCGGTCTGACTTCGGCAAGACGCGACCAATCGGGCGCACCGGAGAACAGTTCCGCGTCCCATCCGATGGTCCCCGCCTCGAGCGCCTCCTGCTCGGTTTCCGAGACGCTCGGCATAACCTTTTTCAAAGTGTTGTAAGCTGGCTCGATGACAATGCGGCGGCGCACGTCCGGCAAGGCAAGCGCCCCGAGCAGAACAGCGAGCAGCCATCCGACCCAGGCGCCGGAAGAGAATGAGAGGACGGGCTCGAAGAACGGCAGGCCGACCTGCGCGAGCAGGGCCAGAACGGCCACTACGGCGGCCCAAATCGACAGCGGCGCCTGACGCAATGCCAGGAAGACAAGCGCCGCGAAACACACAAGTATATATACGAGCGTCGACATGGGCGTTGCCTCCTTCTCCGACGCCCCCCGGGACCCCTGCTACTGTTTAACCCCTCGCACTAATGAAAGAAACAGGATTTCTGGCCGTTCAGATGCAGCGCCGGCATCAACTCTCTTCACACGTACAAAAACACCTCGTTTCAAACGTGCAGGCACGTGTTACGACAAACGTGACGGTTGTTCTTCGCTCATGAATTGGATAAGCGTGTGCGAACGGGCGCGCTCAGGTTCATGCGCGTTTTTGAACAGGGAAGCAAACATGGCTGAAGATCCAATTCCTGCACAACTCGGACCGTACGAAGTCGAAGTCCAGGAAGGACGCCGGTACGCCTGGTGCCGATGCGGGCGCTCCGAGAAACAGCCCTTCTGCGACGGCGCCCATAAAGAAACCGGCATCGAACCGCTGGTCTTTACCGCGGAAAAGACCGAAACCGTCTATCTTTGCGGATGCAAGGATACGGGCGATCCTCCGTTCTGCGATGGGTCGCATAACCTCCTGTAGCTGACTGAGCCTACCTCCAAGACCTCGTCACGGTTGCAAGCAACCGTTGTAAGCAGCGGACCGATTTGATTTAGTAGTTGCCGCGATGGACTGGCATTGCCGGCATTGCAGGGGGGTATATGGAATATTTCGTTCAGCAGTTGATCAATGGGCTCACCTTGGGCGCCATCTACGGCCTGATCGCCATTGGTTACACGATGGTCTACGGCATCATCGGAATGATCAACTTCGCCCACGGGGACATCTTCATGGTGGGTGCGTTCATCGCGCTCATTATGTTTATCTTCCTCCTGTCCATCGGGCTCACTTTTGTGCCCCTTGCCCTGCTGATTGTGCTCATCATCTCCATGGCGTTCACCTCGGTCTGGGGGTGGACCGTTGAGAGGGTGGCCTACCGGCCATTGCGGGAATCCTTCCGCCTTGCGCCCCTGATCACAGCCATCGGCATGTCCATCGTCCTGCAGAACTTCGTTCAGATCACGCAGGGCGCGCGGGTCAAGCCGCTGCAACCCCTGATCACCGGCGGGTTCGAGGTCATGGAGCGCGACGGCTTCGTGGTCAACCTCAGCTACATGCAGATCCTCATCATCGTGCTCACTGTTGTGCTCATGTGCGTGTTCACGCTCATCATCAGCCGTACTTCGCTCGGCCGTGCGCAACGCGCGTGTGAGCAGGACCGGGTGATGGCGGCACTGTCCGGCGTCAATGTCGACCGGACGATTTCGCTGACTTTTGTGATGGGCGCGGCGCTCGCGGCGGTCGCCGGGGTGATGTATCTGCTCTATTACGGTGTCATCGATTTCTACATCGGCTTCATTGCCGGCATCAAAGCGTTCACCGCTGCGGTGCTCGGCGGCATCGGTTCGCTTCCCGGCGCCATGCTCGGCGGCATGATCATCGGTCTGATCGAGGTCTTCTGGTCGGCCTATTTCACCATCGAGTACAAGGATGTGGCGGCCTTCTCCATGCTGGCGCTGGTGCTGATCTTCATGCCTTCAGGCCTGCTCGGCCGGCCGGAAGTGGAGAAGGTGTAGGGTTTGGCGCAATCCGCAACATCTTTGTCCGCCCGGCTCCCCGAAGCGCTCAAGGATGCCGCCATCGCCGCGTTCATCTCGCTCGCGCTGTTTGCGTTCATAGTCGGCATCCGGACGGTCGACGATCCCGGCAAGCTGCTGCTCCAGCCGCGCCCCTGGCTTCTCGCCGGCGCAGTCGGAGCGGTGTTTGTCGGACGTTTACTTCTGAACCTGTTCTTCTGGGGCGGCACGCATACGCAGTCGGCGTTCGCCCCCCTGCTCGCGCCTTTGGGCCGCACCTTCGAGAAAGCCTCGCCGTGGCTGACCCCGGCCCTGGTCGCCTTCGCGGTCACGCTTCCGTTCCTGCCCTTTACCGACCGCTACATTCTCGATGTGGCGATCATGGTCATGACCTACATCATGCTCGGCTGGGGTCTGAACGTCGTGGTCGGGCTCGCCGGGCTCCTCGACCTCGGTTACGTCGCGTTCTATGCGGTCGGGGCCTATTCCTACGCCCTTGTCGCGACGCATTTCGGCCTGTCGTTCTGGGTGGCGCTGCCACTTGCCGGTCTCCTCGCGGCGCTGTGGGGGATCATTCTCGGGTTTCCGGTGCTGCGGCTCAGGGGCGACTATCTCGCCATTGTCACGCTGGCGTTCGGCGAGATCATCCGCATCGTCCTCATCAACTGGTATTCGCTGACGAACGGCCCCGACGGCATCACGCGGATTCCCCGCCCGACCTTTTTCGGGCTGGAGCTGACGCGGCGCGGCGAACCGTCCTTTCACGAGTTCTTCGGCATCCCTTACTCGCCGATGAACCGCATCATCTTCCTGTTCTACATCATCCTCGTGCTGGCCCTGATCACCAATTTCATCACCACGCGCCTGCGCCGCCTGCCGCTCGGGCGCGCGTGGGAGGCCCTGCGGGAGGATGAGATCGCGTGCCGCTCGCTCGGCATCAACACGCGCAACACGAAGCTCTCCGCATTTGCGATTGGCGCCATGTTCGGCGGCTTTGCAGGAAGCTTCTTCGCAACCCGGCAGGGCTTCATTTCGCCGGAGTCGTTCACCTTCATCGAATCGGCGATCATTCTCGCTATCGTCGTTCTCGGCGGCATGGGCAGCCAGATCGGCGTGGTGATCGCGGCGATCGTGATGATCGGCGGGTTCGAGCTGTTTCGCGAACTCGAGCAGTACCGCATGCTCATGTTCGGCCTCGCGATGGTCCTGATCATGATCTGGCGCCCGCGCGGCCTCATCACGTCACGCGAGCCGTCCGTCTATCTGAAAGAGAGGAAGGCCGTCTCGGGCGAACTTGTGCAAGAGGGCAAGGGATGAGTGCGCCCGGTGCGAAGGATTCGATTCTCCGCGTCCGCCACCTCACCATGCGGTTCGGCGGTCTGGTGGCCATCGACAATCTGTCGTTCGAGGCCGGCCGGAACGACATCACCGCCCTGATCGGACCGAACGGCGCCGGCAAGACCACGGTCTTCAATTGTATCACCGGATTCTACAAGCCGACCGAAGGCATGATCCAGATGACCCATGGCGACGGGCGCGAGTACCTGCTGGAGCGCCTCGACGACCATGTCATCGCGCGCCAGGCGCGGGTGGCGCGGACGTTCCAGAATATCCGGCTGTTCGGCGGTATGACCGTGCTGGAGAACCTGATGGTCGCGCAGCACAACCCGCTGGTCCACGCCTCCCGATTTGCGATCGCGGGCCTCCTCGGACTGTCCGGGTTCAAAAAAGCCGAGCGCGAGGCGGTCGAGCGCTCCAAGCACTGGCTGGAGAAGATTCAACTCATCGACCGGGCGGACGATCCCGCGGCCGACCTCCCTTACGGCGCCCAGCGCCGGCTTGAGATCGCGCGCGCCATGTGCATGCAGCCGCTGTTGCTGTGCCTCGACGAACCGGCGGCCGGCCTGAACCCGCGCGAATCCGATCAGCTCAACCAGTTGCTGCTCGACATTCGCAAAGAGGAAGGAATCGCCATCCTGCTCATCGAGCATGACATGAGCGTGGTGATGGAGATTTCCGACCATATCGCCGTGCTCGATTACGGCGTCAAGATCTCCGACGGCACACCGGACTTCGTACGTTCGGACCCCCATGTCATTGCCGCCTATCTCGGGGTCGAGGACGAGGAGGTCGCCTGAACCATGGCCGGTAAGAAACCGATCCTGCTCGAAGCCACGGGCATCACGGCCTTCTACGGGAAGATCCAGGCGCTGCGCGGCGTCGATATCGAAGTGAAAGAGGGAGAGATCGTCACGCTCATCGGCGCAAACGGTGCCGGTAAGTCCACGCTCATGATGACGATCTGCGGCCGCCCTCGGGCGCGCGACGGCTCGATCACGTTTGAGGGTCGGGATATCACGCGCATGGCGACCTACGACATTATGCGGCTCGGCCTTGCGCAGGCGCCCGAGGGTCGCCGGATCTTCCCGCGCATGACGGTTCTGGAGAACCTCCAGATCGGCGCGAAACTCACCGAAGACAAGTATTACGAGGAGGATCTGGAAGAGGTCTTCACCCTGTTTCCGATCCTCAAACAACGCGCCGAGCAGCGCGGCGGGACGCTGTCGGGCGGCGAACAACAGATGTTGGCGATCGGCCGGGCCCTCATGGGCCGACCCAAACTGCTCCTGCTGGACGAACCCTCACTGGGCCTCGCACCGCTTATCGTCAAACAGATCTTTTCCGTCATTGGCGATCTGAACCGCGAGCGCGGTCTGACCGTGTTTCTTGTCGAGCAGAACGCGTTTCACGCGCTGAAACTCGCCCATCGCGGCTATGTCATGGTCAATGGCGAGATCACGATGCAGGGCACGGGCAAGAGCCTGCTCGCAAAGGAAGAGATCCGCGCCGCCTATCTCGAGGGCGGGCGCCACTAGGACGAGAGGAACCGGATCAGCGCATCATGGGGATCATTTGGGAGACATCATTCTGGGTGTTTTTCTTCCTGACCGTCGTCATCGGCGGCGGCGCGTCGTTCGCGACCGGACGGGCGCTGGCGCTCAAATGGCGGCCTTTCCGGGAAGTCATCATCTACAGCTGCCTGCTCGGCTTGGCCGACCGGTTTCTCCACTGGGGGCTTTTTCTCGACAGGCCGCTCGATGTCTACAAAGGTGATATCACGTCGGTGCATTTCTATCTGGTCGACACCGCGATCCTGATGGCTTTCGCCAGCGTCGCCTACCGGATGACGCAGGCCAGTTGCATGGCCACGCAGTATCCCTGGCTGTATCGCAAGACCGGTCCGTTCACATGGACGGCGCGTGAGGACACACAGGACTGACCAGCCTCCATGTTGGAGATTCGGACTATGTTTTTCGCCCTATTTTTCAGTCTATAATCACAATGCACGGAGTTTACGCCGCAGCTTCAAGCCGCGGCGTAAGTAACAAGGAGGATGATCTAAATGCGCAAATTAGTAATGGGCGCATTGGCGCTCACTGTCGCGCTGATGTTTTCCGCGTCTGCACGCGCGGATTTGAATGTCGCCGTCGTCGGTCCGCTAACGGGCGGGTATGCCAGCTTCGGTGAGCAGATGAAGGCCGGTGCCGAACTGGCCGTCGAAGACATCAATGCTGCTGGCGGCGTTCTCGGCCAGAAGCTTAATCTCATTGCTGCTGACGACGCCTGCGACCCGAAACAGGCCGTTGCCGTCGCCAATAAACTCGCCGGCGACAACGTTGTCTTCGTTGCTGGCCATTTCTGCTCCGGTTCTTCGATCCCGGCCTCCTCGGTTTATGCGGAGGAGGGAATTCTGCAGATCTCGCCTGCTTCGACGAACCCCAAATTCACCGACGAACGCCCCGGCGACAACATCTTCCGCGTCTGCGGCCGTGACGACCAGCAGGGCAGCGTCGCCGGCGCCTATATGAAAAAGAACTTCGGCGACAAGCGTGTCGCGATTGTTCATGACAAGCAGGCCTATTCGAAAGGTCTTGCCGACGAGACCAAGAAGGCGATGAACGCCGCAGGTCTCAAGGAAGTCATGTACGAGACTGTGACGCCGGGCGAAAAAGACTACAACGCGCTCGTCTCGAAGCTGAAAAAAGCCAACGTCGATGTCCTTTACTATGGTGGCTATCATCCGGAAGCCGGTCTGATCGTGCGCCAGATGCGCGCCCAGGGCATGGACACGCTGCTCGTGTCCGGCGATGCGCTGGTGACGGCCGACTATTGGAAGATCACCGGCCCCGATGGTGAAGGCACCCTGATGACGTTCTCGCCGGACCCGCGGAAGAATCCCGCGGCGGCCGAGCTGGTGAAGCGTTTCCGCGCAAAGAACATCGAGCCGGAAGGCTATGTCCTTTACACCTACGCCGCATTCCAGGCCTGGAAGCAGGCTGTGCAAGCGGCCAATAGCACGGACCCGGAAAAGGTCTCAAAGGCCCTGCACGCCGGCACGTTCAAGACCGTGATCGGCGACTTTACGTTTGACAAGAAGGGCGACCCGAGCCTTCCGCCATACGCCTTCTTCAAATGGTCGAATGGCGAGTACGCACAGATCAACTGATCTGAGCTTCAACGAAAAACGGGAAAGCCCGCCATACTGGCGGGCTTTTTCATTCGTCTGTCTCACCGCCGGATTCCAGTTCGCTGGCGAACTCCTTCTCGAGTTCTTTCTCAAGTCGAAGCAGGTCATCGGGAACCGGCATGCCGAACGCCCGTATTTCGGAGAGCTTTTCCCTGAGCTGCATGTAGAACTCATGCCTGTCCTCAGGGAGATTTTCCATCTGGGTCAGGAGCAGATTGAGTTCTGCCTCCAGTTCGGTCAAATCCATGAGCACTTTCCTCCTGTCATCAATACTGCCGCGGAGATGGACCCGGTAAACCCTGTCATGGCATGGTCTGGCCCGTCCAGCCTTGCCTGAGATCAAACGGAGCAAATGCCTTGCCGGCACCGGCCAGCCGCAACCTGATCACCGACGTTCCCGGCCTGAGCGTGGGCAACGCCCACGACGAGAACTTGCGGTCGGGCGTCACAGTCCTGCTCGGCGATGCGCCGATGGCGGCGGCCGTCGATGTTCGCGGCGGTGGCCCCGGCACACGTGACGTCATGGCGTTGCATCCTGAAGGCGCCGTGCAGGAGGTGCACGGCCTGTGTTTGTCCGGCGGCTCCGCCTTCGGCCTCGATGCCGCAACCGGCGTCCAGAGCTTTCTGCGTGAGAAAGGGCTCGGCTTTCCGGTGGGCGATGCACGTGTGCCGATCGTTCCCCAGGCCATTCTGTTCGATCTCCTGAATGGCGGCGACAAGAACTGGGGCAAGCGGCCGCCCTATCAGGATCTGGCCTACGCGGCATGCGAAGCCGCATGTGTGGATTTTGATCTTGGAACCGTTGGCGCCGGCTACGGTGCGACAACGGTAAACCTCAAAGGCGGTCTCGGCAGCGCCTCAGCCCGGACAGCCGATGGGACGACCATCGGCGCGCTTGCCGCCGTCAACGCGGTCGGAACAGTGACGGTTGGCGAAGGCCCCCATTTCTGGGCCGCGCCGTTCGAACGCGATGACGAGTTTGGCGGCCTTGGCGCGCCCGGTACGTTCCCAGCCGATGCAACCGGTCCTCGCTTCAAAGGTGGCCCCGGCGAAAACACCACACTCGTGGTCGTTGCGACGGATGCAAAGCTCGACCGTCTGATGCTGCGGCGGCTGGCGATCATGGCGAACACCGGGATGGCGCGCGCCATCTACCCGGCCCACTGCCCGATCGACGGAGACGTCGTATTCGCTGTCTCGAACGGACAGAAGATGTTGCCGGATCCGATCTACGGGCTGTCGGATCTGGGCTCCCTTGGCGCCAATGTGGTGGCACGCGCCATCGCGCGCGCCGTCTATGAAGCATCGGCCTTTCAAGGGGAACCGCCTGGCCTGCCCGCCTACGCGGACAGGTTCAAAGGTGGTGACGCGTGACCTTCCGTGCGGCCTGCGCGTTTGCGGCTGTTCTGCTTTTCGCCAGCACTGCAAGAGCCGGCGATCAGGCCGAGCGCCACGTTCTGGGCTTCTCACCCGACGGAGGCACCTTCGCCTTCGAGCAGTTCGGCGTTCAGGACGGGTCCGGATTTCCCTACGCCGACATCTTCGTGATCGACACGGTGACCGACCGCTGGGTCGCGGGCTCGCCGTTCAGCGCCTTTCTGCGCGATGAACGCGCCGAGTTGAAATGGGCGCGGCGAGACGCGCTGGCCCAGGCGGGCAACATGTTGCGGGAGCGTGTCATTTCACATCCAGGCAGGCTGCTGGCAAGCAACCCTCCGGAGGAAATCTCCGCCGATCCGCACAAGGTTGTCGTCAACACCAATCCGGTTCCGATCTCACCGCCGGAGCTCTGGACATTCACGCTTCGGGAAAAGACGTTCAAGAACCCCATTTGCACGGCCTTCGTGAGCGATGATCAGCAGGGCTTCACACTCATTATGCAAAAGGACGGTCAAGACCCACGGGTCCTGCATGACGACACCGCGATTCCGGAAGGCCGCAGCTGCGCGGTCCGCTATGCCATCTCGGATGTCGTGCTCCATGATCCCAAAGGCGGCAAACGGGTATTTGCGGTTCTCATCAGCGTCTTCAAGCACGGCTTCGAGGGCCCGGACCGACGGTTCCTTGCAGTAACGGCTCAAGTGCCCTAACACGTGCGGGAGACCTGCAATTGCGGCCCGGACCGTTGCGTGATTAGGTGCGTCGGACGGGCAAATCAGACAAGTTCTCCAGGGGGTCCACAATGGAAGAGAGTGGTTTTGGCCGTGGCGTGGGGTTCATTCTCGCGGTGCTCTTCTCAGCCGTCATGGGCGCGTGCCTGATTGCCGTTCTCGTGGCCGACTATATGGAACCCGGCCGCATCATGAGCGAACAGGCCAGGGTGACACTCAGAATCTGCGGCATTGCCGGCGCGGCCGCCGGCCTGCTCGCCTGGTGGCTTCAGCGGTTCGCGGCGCATCGCGGACTTGGCGTGCGGTTCTTCTACGGCCTGATCATCTTCCTGCTGGTGTTCTGCGCCCTCGGCGGACTGTTCGAAGTCGGCAGCAACTTTCTCCTGAACCCCGGACCGCATGATTACAGCCCGTCGGGCCTCTATTGGGCGTCACTCGGCGGCTTCTACACCTTCGCCTTTTTCCTCGTCAGCTCATTCAATCTGGGGCTGCTTGGTGTGCTGATCGCGCCGGGCATTATCTTGGCCCTCGTGGGCCCGCGCGAAATCCCGTGAGTGCGTCGCAATTGAGCACGCACGTGCGCTCTGCTAGACCAAACCCGGAAAGCAACCAGAGACCGAGCCCGCTATGATTCCCCGTTACACCCGCGCGCCCATGGCGAAAATCTGGGAGCCGGAAACCAAATACCGCATCTGGTTCGAGATCGAGGCCCACGCCTGCGACGCCATGGCAGATCTCGGCATCGTGCCGAAGCAGGCCGCGGACGCCGTGTGGGAGCGTGGCGGGTTCGATGTCGACCGGATCGACGAGATCGAGGCCGAGGTCAAACACGACGTCATTGCCTTTCTCACCAGCCTCGCCGAACATGTTGGCGAGGAAGCCCGTTTCGTGCATCAGGGGCTCACCTCCTCCGACGTGCTCGACACCTGTTTCAACGTTCAGCTCGTGCGCGCATCCGACATTCTGCTGGAAGACCTCGACGATCTGCTGGCCGCACTCAGGCGGCGCGCGTTCGAGCACAAGGACACGATCTGCATCGGCCGCAGCCACGGCATTCACGCCGAGCCGACCACCTTCGGCCTCAAGATGGCCCAGGCCTACGCCGAGTTCTCGCGCGCAAAGGAACGTCTCGAGGCCGCCCGCAAGGAGGTGGCAACCTGTGCGATCTCGGGCCCGGTCGGGACATTCGCGACCGTTGATCCGCGCATCGAGGCCCATGTCGCCGAAAAGCTCGGGCTCGCTCCCGAGCCGATCTCAACGCAGGTGATCCCACGCGACCGGCACGCCATGTACTTCGCGACGCTCGGCGTCATTGCCTCATCCATCGAGCGGCTGGCCACGGAAATCCGCCACCTGCAGCGCACGGAAGTGCTGGAGGCGGAGGAGTTTTTCTCGAAAGGCCAGAAAGGCTCGTCGGCCATGCCACACAAGCGCAACCCGGTGCTGACGGAGAATCTCACGGGTCTTGCCCGGTTGGTGCGGTCCGCCGTGACGCCGGCGATGGAGAACGTGGCCCTGTGGCATGAGCGCGATATCTCGCACTCGTCCGTCGAGCGCGGTATTGCCCCAGACGCCACGGTTCATCTCGACTTTGCCCTCGCCCGTCTCGCCGGGGTCGTCGACAAGCTCGTCGTCTATCCCAAACGCATGAAACAGAACCTCGACCAGCTTGGCGGGCTTGTGCATTCCCAGCGCGTCATGCTCGCCCTGACACAGGCCGGTGTCAGCCGCGAAGACGCGTACCGGCTGGTACAGCGCAACGCGATGAAGGTGTGGGAAAAAGGCAAGGATTTCAAAACGGAGCTCCTGAACGACAAGGAGGTCCTGAAGGCCCTGTCGAAGAAGGAGATCCGCGAGAAATTCGATCTCGGCTACCACACCAAAAATGTCGACGCCATTTTCGAGCGTGTTTTCGGCGAGGCCTGAGCCGAAAGCGTCATTCCATGTCGCGGAATGACTTCACCACGCCTGCCGCCGCGCGCTCGAGAAGCCCCATGTCCGTGCCCACCGTAATCAGGTCCCATCCAGCCTCGTACAAGGGGCGGGCGAAGTCGAAGTCGTTCGCGAAAATCGCCGCGAAAACATCGTTCTGCTTCGCCGCCTTCAGGATCTGATCGCATGCTTCTGCGACCTCGGGTGCGCGGATGTCGCGCTTGCCGGTGAGCGCCGTGGCAAGGTCATTGGGCCCAACCAGCACCATGTCGAGGCCGTCGACGGCAAGGATGTTGTCAAGGTTTTCCATGGCGGCCTTGGTTTCGATCTGCACGCAGGCAATGTTCCAGTCGTTCACCGCATCGAGATCATCATGGGACGTCAGCAGCCGGCCGCGATACGGTCCCCAGCTTCGCATGCCGGCAGGCGCATATTTGACCGCACGCATACACGCCTGCGTGTCGGCAACGGTTTCGATCAGCGGGACGACGACGCCCTGTGCGCCCGCATCGAGGGCCGCGCCGATCTGTCCGGCGTCGGGACCCTGCGGTCGCACCAGCGCCGGCAACCCCGCAGCCCGCGCCGCGATCAGGCAGTTCACCAGGTCCTCGTGGGTCGTCAGGCCGTGTTGCTGGTCGAGG
Source organism: Hyphomicrobiales bacterium (assembly GCA_028280515.1). Classification (GTDB taxonomy): domain Bacteria; phylum Pseudomonadota; class Alphaproteobacteria; order Rhizobiales; family Methyloligellaceae; genus UBA2767. The sequence goes on along the minus strand of JANQLP010000242.1, from coordinate 9,919 downwards.
AGAACGGCGTCATATCCCGCCTCCCCCATCTGCTCGACGATGTGCGGCACGCCATAGCAGAGCCACGCCATCAGTTTTGGAGCCTGGTCTAAAAGGGCCTTGCGGAGCGATGTCACTGACGTCATGGAAGTGAGCCCCGCCGGCCAGCGCCGTTCTAGTCGCGTTCGGTCTCGATCTGCTTGACCGCTTCGTCCATCAGCTCATCCATGGTACGGCGAATCTGATGGTCCGACTGGTCGATGCTGGCGGCATCGAAATCACCACGGATCTTGCGGAACACGTCCTCGTCACCTGGCTCTTCGAGATCGGCCAGGACAACGCCCTTGGCGTACTCGTCCGCCTCGTCGCCGGTCATTCCCATGAGCTCGGCGGCCCACAATCCCAGCAGCTTGTTACGGCGCGCCGTCGCCTTGAACTTCAGTTCCGCATCATGTGCGAACTTACGTTCGTAGCCTTTTTCTCGTTCGTCGAATGAACTCATTGCCATCCTCTCCTAAAAAAACAACCGGCGGCACGGAGCTTCCACGACCCGCTCGCCATCACAGCCTCTTCTTTTTCGCAGGGATAGCCCGGTGTGGAAGGCAAATCAACCGCCCCTCGCCTTAGTTTCTTGCTTACGTCTTGCGATTGTTTCTTTCAGGACGTTCCGCTAGGTTCATGGCATCATTCAGGCGATTCCCGTGAGCATGCGGACGAACACACGCAGGGCGACACAAAGGCGAATTCAACATCTTCCGGAACAGGCGGTTCTCAGCGCGGACGTCCACGGCGCCCGTGGCACGCAGATGAGAGACCCCTTCCTGTCTCAAGACTGAAAGGACGCATCCATGAGCCGGGGGCGGCGGGTTTACGAGGGCAAGGCGAAAATCCTGTACGAGGGCCCCGAGCCGGGGACGCTGGTCCAGCACTTCAAGGATGACGCAACCGCCTTCAACAAGAAAAAGCAAGACCGGATTGAAGGCAAAGGTGTTCTGAACAACCGGATCTCGGAATATCTGTTCCAGAAGCTCGGCGAGATGGGCGTGCCCACGCACTTCGTGAAGCGCCTCAACATGCGCGAGCAGCTGATCCGCGCGGTCGAGATCATTCCGGTGGAAGTCGTGGTCAGGAATGTGGCCGCCGGGGCAATCGTCAAACGGCTCGGGCTTGATGAGGGTACGCAGCTTCCGCGCTCGATCGTCGAGTTCAATTACAAGTCCGACGAACTCGACGACCCGATCGTTTCCGAGGAACACATCACCGCATTCGGCTGGGCCAACCCGCAGGAGATCGACGAGATGATCGCCCTCTCGCTGCGCATCAACGACTTCCTTTCGGGCCTGTTTCTCGGGGTCGGTATCCGGCTGGTCGATTTCAAGATCGAATTCGGACGGCTCATCGAGAACGACATGATGCGTATTGTACTCGCCGACGAAATCAGTCCCGACTGCTGCCGGCTTTGGGACATCGAAACCCAGGACAAGATGGACAAGGACAGGTTCCGCGAAGACCTCGGAGGCCTCATCGAGGCCTACAGGGAGGTCGCCCGCCGGCTTGGCCTGTTTATCGAGAACCGGCCGGGCGACGGAGCCGGACCGGTGCTGGTCAGCTCCAAGTAACACCGCGTTTCCATGCAACCTTTTCAATCGGACCCGAAAACACCATGAAGGCCCGCATCAAGATCACTTTGAAAAACGGCGTCCTCGATCCGCAGGGCAAGGCGATCGCACACGCGCTCGACGCGCTTGGTTTCGACGGCGTCGGCGACGTCCGCCAAGGCAAGTATATCGAGGTCGAGCTCGATGAAACCGACCCGGCCGCGGCGGAGGATACCGTGAAGCGCATGTGCGAGCAGCTTCTGGCCAATACTGTCATCGAGAACTACGCCTACGAGCTGGAGGGGTCATGAAGGCGAGCGTGATCGTCTTTCCCGGCTCAAACTGCGACCGCGATGTCGCGGTGAGCCTCGAAGCCGCAACCGGGCGCGAGCCCGCCATGGTGTGGCATCGCGAGACCACCGTGCCGGACACCGACCTGATCGTTCTGCCGGGCGGTTTTTCCTATGGCGACTATCTGCGTTCCGGTGCCATGGCCGCGCATTCGCCGGTGATGAAGGATGTGGTCAGGAAGGCGAACGCAGGAACCCCGGTGCTTGGTATCTGCAACGGGTTTCATCTCTTGACTGAGTCGGGCCTGCTGCCCGGCGTGCTGATGCGCAACGCGTCGCTCAAGTTCATCTGCCGGGACGTGCTGCTCAAGGTCGCGCGCAACGATACCGATTTCGCCCGCGGCTACGACGAGGGCCAGGTGATCCGCATCCCGATCGCCCATCACGACGGCAACTACTATGCGGATACCGAGACACTCGATCGCCTGGAAGGGGAAAACCTGGTCGCGTTCCGGTACTGCGATCCCTCCGGTGAACTCACCGATGCGGCCAACCCCAACGGCTCCCAGCGCAACATCGCCGGCATCTACAATGCGGCCGGGACCGTGCTCGGTCTCATGCCGCATCCTGAACGTCTTGCAGACGCAGCGCTCGGCGGCACCGACGGCAAGCCGATGTTCGATGCCCTGGTGGAGGCGCTTCACTGATGACCGCTCAAGCCGTTGCACTGACGCCGGAGCTGGTTGCCGAACACGGGCTGACGGCGGAAGAGTATGACCGCATCATCGCCATCCTCGGCCGTGAGCCGGGCCTCACCGAGCTTGGTATCTTTTCCGTCATGTGGTCCGAGCATTGCTCGTACAAGTCCTCCAAAGTCTGGCTCAAGACGTTGCCGACCGAGGGACCTCAGGTCATTCAGGGGCCGGGCGAGAATGCCGGCGTCGTCGATCTCGGCGACGGCCACGCCGCCATCTTCAAGATGGAAAGCCACAACCACCCCTCCTTCATCGAGCCCTACCAGGGCGCGGCCACGGGCGTCGGCGGCATTATGCGTGACGTCTTCACAATGGGCGCACGGCCTGTGGCGAACCTGAACGCGCTCCGGTTCGGCGATCCGGACCATCCCAAGACGCGGCATCTGGTGTCCGGCGTCGTGGCCGGCATTGGCGGCTATGGCAATTGCGTCGGCGTGCCGACCGTCGGTGGCGAGGTCAATTTCGACCCCGGATACAACGGCAACATTCTCGTCAACGCCATGTGCATCGGCCTCGCCGACGCCGACCGCATCTTCTATTCCGCGGCCAAAGGCGTGGGACTGCCGGTGGTCTATGTCGGCTCGAAGACGGGCCGCGACGGGATTCACGGCGCGACCATGGCGTCGGCCGAGTTCGATGACGACTCCGACGAAAAGCGCCCGACCGTACAGGTCGCCGACCCGTTCACCGAGAAGCTGCTGATCGAGGCGTGTCTGGAGCTTATGGCGGAGGACGCGATCATCGCCATACAGGACATGGGGGCCGCCGGCCTGACGTCCTCGTCCGTCGAGATGGCGGACAAGGGCGGCGTCGGGTTCGACCTCGACCTCGATCAGGTGCCCTGCCGCGAGGAAGGCATGACGGCGTACGAGATGATGCTCTCGGAAAGCCAGGAGCGCATGCTGATGGTGCTGAAGCCCGGTGCCGAGGACACGGCGCGCGCGATCTTCGAGAAATGGGAGCTGGATTTCGCGGTTGTCGGCGTCACCACCGATACCGGCCGGTTGATTGTCACCCATGAGGGCCGCATCGAGGCCGACATGCCGGTCGGCGCCCTCGCCGACTCCGCGCCCGAATACAAGCGCCCGTGGACCCTGACCGAGCCTCCCGCGCCGATCGCCGTCGATGACGTGCCTGCGCCGAACAGTCTCGGTGAGACACTCGAAACACTCATGGGGTCCCCGCACCTTTGCTCGCGCCGCTGGGTGTGGGAGCAATACGATCATATGGTGATGGGCGACACGGTGCGCCGCCCCGGCGGCGATGCGGCGATTGTGCGCGTGCACGGCACCACCAAGGGCATCGCCGCGACGTGTGACGTGACGCCCCGCTATTGTGCCGCCGACCCCAAAGGAGGCGGAAAGCAGGCAGTGGCCGAGGCATGGCGCAACCTGACGGCGGCTGGCGCCGATCCCCTCGCGATCACGGACTGCATGAATTTTGGCAATCCCGAGCGGCCCGAGATCATGGGCCAGTTCGCCGGCTGCATCGAAGGCATGCGCGAGGCCTGCGCCGCGCTCGACTTCCCCGTCGTGTCCGGCAACGTCTCGCTCTACAACGAGACCAACAGCGTTGCCATTCCGCCGACCCCGGCCATTGGCGGCGTCGGATTGATTCCCGATATCGCCCGGGCAAGCGACATCGCCCTTAAGGCCCCGGGAGAAAAAGTCCTGCTCCTCGGCGCTGAGAATGGTCATCTCGGCCAATCGCTTTACATGGACATCATCCTGAGCCGGCGCGAAGGCGCGCCGCCGCCGGTTGATCTGGACGCGGAGCGTGCAACCGGCGACTTCGTGCGCGCCCTTGTCCGGGAAGCGTCTGTGAGCGCCGTCCACGACGTATCTGACGGCGGACTGTTGGTCGCCCTTGCGGAAATGGCCCTTGCCGGTGGCGTCGGCGTGGAGATCGCGCCTTATGGCGGCGCATTGCCGCCGCACGCGATCCTGTTCGGCGAGGACCAGGCACGCTATCTCATCGCCACGGACCGGCCTGAGGAGATAGCCGGACGCGCGTCACAGGCCGGAATCCCGTGCCGGGAAATCGGGACCGTGGGTGGTGAGACGGTGAGTCTACCTGACGAAGACCCCGTCGCGCTTGATCGGCTCAGAAATCTTCACCAAGGCTGGTTGCCGAGTTATATGACCTCACAGTAATATCGGGCTTGAGCAAGGAGGCTCCCTCTTCAATGCCCATGGACCAGAACGAAATTGTGCGGCTGATCAAGAAGAAGCTGCCGGATGCCGACGTTTCGATCCGCGACCTCGCGGGTGACGGCGACCACTATGCAGCGACCATTGTCTCGGAGGCGTTTCGCGGCAAGACCCGGGTTCAGCAGCACCAGTTGGTTTACGAGGCGCTTGAGGGCAATATGGGGGGCACGCTCCATGCGCTTGCGCTGCAAACCTCCGCGCCGGAGAGCTGAGAAGGATTGAACGGACGATGAGCGAACAAAAGGTTCACGACTGGATTACCAAGAAAGTCGCCAATGACGACGTGGTGCTGTTTATGAAGGGTACCCGCCAGTTCCCCCAGTGCGGATTCTCCAGCCAGGTCGTGCAAATCCTGGATTATCTCGCGGTCGAGTATTCGGAGGTCAACGTTCTGGATGACCTCGGAGTGCGTGAGGGCATCAAGAGCTACACAAACTGGCCGACCATCCCTCAGCTTTACGTCAAGGGCGAGTTTGTCGGTGGCTGCGACATCATTCGGGAAATGTTCCAGGATGGTGAGTTGCAGGATCTGCTGACGAACAAGGACATTTCGCACAACAAGCAGACCCAGACGGCGTAGGCAGCGACCACCGCTCCCGTTTCATCACCTGTTCTGTACGCGCATTGCAATCGGTGCGCCCCCTGACGCATGGCCGGCGACGAACCGTGGTAATTTCCGCCGGTTCGCGCCGTGGATGCACACCCTTCGTGGTTTTTTGCGTGGTATTTTTCTGACGCCGATTGACTTCGAACGGGCAGTCGCCAAATAGCCGCCAATTCCGAGAAACACGAACCGGGAGCGGCGTGGCTATGGCCTATGTCAACTGGAAAATCAAAGGACCGAAAATCGCATCGTGCAGTTGCGATTACGGCTGCCCGTGCGAATTCAACGGACGTCCGACCGAAGGCCTGTGCGAGGGGCTGGAAGCCCACCGTATCGACGAAGGCTGGTTTGGCGACGTCCGCCTAGACGGTTTGATCTATGCCGCCCGTTACCGTTGGCCGGGCGCCGTTCACGAGGGCGGCGGCACCGTGCAGGGCGTTATCGACAAACGCGCGACCGATGAGCAGATCGATGCGCTGTTCGCGATCCTCGACGGGAAAGAGCAGGCGCCGACGACAGTCTTCAACATCTATGGTTCGACCATCGAGAAGGAACTCGATCCGATCTTCTCGGAGATTGAATTCGCGTGCGATTTCACGAAGGGCACCGGCGGTTTCAACGTCCCCGGCATCATGGAGTTGCGCATGGAGCCGATCCGCAACCCCGTGACCGATGCGCCGCACCCGGCGAAAATCGTGCTCCCCGAGGGCTTTGAGTTCCGCGAGGCGGACATGGCGTCCGGCACGTTCAGCGCTGCAGGTGACGACCTCCTGTTCGACCGGAAGGGCCGATATGGCGCTCTGACCTATATCGCCTACGGGCCGCACGGGATCATCGACGAGGAGAGCGCGCCAGCGGTCTGGCAGACGTAATCACCAAATCGGTTACCGCACACAATCGGAATTGGAGAGAAAGATGACCACTTGGGAAATCCAGGTGGACGAACTCGTCAACTGCAACAAGGCCCCATTCCGTTGGAATTCAAGGACACATGCGGCCAGTTCGCACACATCCACCTGAGCAACGCCGGCATCGTACGCGCGTGAAGGATATCGGCGGTTGAGCACACACGACATAACCGCGGCGGAGCGCTTGCTTGCCAGGGAACAGACCATAACCATCGGCGGTCTGATCACGCTGACGCTGCTTGCTTGGCTCTGGATCGTCATCGGCGCCGGAACCGGCATGAGCACGATGGCCATGACCACATTCGAGTTTCCGCCGCCGGTCCGTCCCGGCATGGTCATTGCGTGGACACCCGCCTATGCGGTGATCATGTTCTTCATGTGGTGGGTGATGATGATCGCCATGATGATCCCAAGCGCCGCGCCCATGATCCTGCTGTATGCCCGCGTCGCCCGCCATGCCCAGCAACGCGGCCAGATGGAGTCCGGCGTTCTGCCGACATCCGCCTTCGTCGGCGGCTACCTCGCTTCTTGGTTCGTCTTCAGCCTCGCGGCAACCTTTGCGCAGTGGGGCCTCGAACGGGCCGGGCTGTTGCACCAGATGCTGATGTGGAGCACCAGCGCGACGCTGACCGGTGGTCTGTTGATTGCCGCCGGGCTATACCAGCTCACCCCGCTTAAGGCCGCGTGTCTCGAACATTGCCGCTCTCCGGCGAGCTACCTGTCGCGCCACTGGCGTGACGGACGGCTGGGTGCCTTTCGCATGGGCCTGGCGCATGGGACGTACTGTCTTGGCTGTTGTGCCGTCCTGATGGCCCTGCTGTTCGCCGGAGGGGCGATGAACCTGGTCTGGATTGCCGGCCTCGCGATCGTGGTTCTGATCGAAAAGGTCGCGCCCTGGGGCGTTTGGTTCGCACACGCGCTTGCCGCGGTCATGATCCTTGCCGGCGGCTGGATATTGCTGGGCGGCGCCCTGTAGCGGCAAGTGTCATCGGGAAAACAAAAGGCCGCCTGCAGGGGCGGCCTTTCCGATTGTTGCGAGCGCTTTCGCGCTACCGACTAGCGCGAGTAGTATTCGATGACGAGGTTCGGCTCCATCATGACCGGATAGGGCACATCGGAGAGGACAGGAATCCTGTTCATGCTCGCCTTGAGCTTGCCGTGATCGACATCGATATAGTCGGGCACATCACGCTCCGCGCTCTGCGTTGCCTCGAGCACCAGCCCCATATCCCGGGAGCGCTCGCGCACCTCGATCACGTCTCCGACCTTGCAGCGATAGCTCGGGATATTGACGCGTTTGCCGTTCACCAGCACATGGCCGTGATTGACGAACTGGCGTGCCGAGAAGACCGTCGGGACGAACTTTGCACGATAGACCAGAGCATCGAGACGGCGCTCGAGCAGGCCGATCAGGTTTTCGCTGGTGTCACCCTTGAGGCGCTCGGCCTCGCGATAGATCGCCTTGAACTGCTTTTCGGTGATGTTGCCGTAATGGCCTTTCAGCTTCTGTTTGGCCCTGAGCTGAATGCCGTAATCCGACGTCTTGCCACGGCGCCGTTGGCCGTGCTCGCCCGGGCCATACTCGCGTTTGTTCACCGGGCTTTTCGGGCGCCCCCAGATGTTCTCACCCAGGCGGCGGTCGATCTTGTATTTGGCGCGAATGCGCTTTGTCATTGTCTAACTCCTCGTCAGCGTTCCGTGGTTCAGAACGCCCCCTCCTTTGCAAAAACGCGGCTGTGCGTTCCGCGCCATCGCTGACAGGCGATACCGGCTTTCGATATCTCCACGGGTGCGTATTGAATTGCGGACAAAACCGGTCCGCGCGCGATCTGTTACACGCAATCGCCGGCAGGTGTCAATTCTTGAAACGGCAGCGACTGCGGTGGACAGACGGGCATCCGCGCGAAGCTATTGCGCGGATGCGAGCGCCTTGATGTCTGCTTCCACAGCCGCCTTCACCCGTTCGCGCTCCTGAGGCGAGCAGACATATTCGCGCCGGACATCCTTGGACTCATCATCCGGCTTTTTGGCATCGTCCCCGGCCTGCACATTGCCGGTCATGACAACGCCCGTAGTGGCATGCAACAGCTCAATGAACAGGAACTGGTAGGACGTCCACTTGTTCACTGCCCGTTCGCGTTTCATCATGTTGCCGAAATGCTCACGCTCGAGATCCTTCAGCCCGCACAGGTCTGCTCTCGCGGACAATGATGCAAGGCGGATGATCCGGCGAGCGTCCTCCATCGGGATCATGAATTTCTCCGGATGGTTGCGGTCGATCTCCACGACTTCACCGCTTCGCTTTGGAAGCGAGTCCGGAATCGCCGCAAACGCATAGCTCATGATCACTCTGACAGCGCGATCGCTGGGGTTCTTCTTGTCCGTCTGCTCCTCCGGCGGTTTCGCCTGAGGGACCGTCGCCGTTTGTGCCGTCGCAGGTGAACCGATGCCCGAAGACAGGCAAATCCCCAGGCCAACCGCGCCGGCGCCAATCAAACGCAACAATTTCTTTGTCATTCTCGATCCTCGCGTCATTGAGGGCGGCAAGCTACCATTGTTATCCGCCATCGCAACCCCAAAATCGGGGCGGAACTAAGGCGCATCCCGTCTCGCCTTGCGTGGCCGGGTCAACGATGAAACCACACCGCGCAGGGTCCGAACCTCCTGCTCGGTCGCGCCTGTGCGCTGAAACAGATTGCGCAGATTCTGCACCATCTGCGGGCGCTTTTCCGGCGGATAGAGAAAGCCCGCGGCATCGAGCTCGCTTTCGAGATGTTCGAAGAAAGCGACCAGCTCGGCGCGCGTTGCCGGACGCGTGCGATGCATCTGCACGCCTTCGCGTGCCGGTCCGTCAAATTCGGTTCTGCGCCCCAGCCCCCCGCTGTCCGCATGCCGGAACCACTCATAGGCAATAATCAACACGGCCTGCGCCAGATTGAGAGAGGCGAATTCGGGATTGACCGGCGCCATGACGAGCGCGTCCGCCAGGGCGACATCGTCATTGTCGAGGCCGGACTGTTCGGACCCGAACAGCACGCCGCACTTCTGCCCCGCGGCAATCCGGGCACGCAGTTCCGCCGCGGCGCTCGCCGGCGAGAGCACCTGCTTCACTGTGTCACGGGTCCGTGCCGTGGTCGCGCACACGAAGTTCAGATCAGCGATGGCCGCTGCGGTTTCTTCAAGAACCTGGGCAGCATCCAGCACATTGTCGGCGCCGGCGGCGGCGGACTGGGCTTCGCGATTTGGCCAGCCGTCACGCGGCGCCACAAGGCGCAAGTCCGAGAGCGCGAAATTCGCCATGGCCCGCGCCGCCATGCCGATGTTCTGGCCGAGTTGCGGCTTGACGAGAACGATCGCCGGCGCCGCGGATTCCGCCGTTTCGGCGCGGTCGGGAGCTTCGGTGTCTGTTCCGGAGATGGACGCCATTTTTCACGACAATTCAATGCGGTCCGCAGTGTGACCGCGACACAATCGCGGGCGGCGAATTTTCGACTTTCGCCTCCTTCCTAACGGCCCGGCACAATGCTATAGGGAGGCCGCATTCGCAACCACCTCGCGCTCACACGCTCCAGCCG